>CAVKDW010000073.1:0-8163 GCA_963655075.1 Muribaculaceae bacterium
GTAAGTAGTTTGCGGAATAATATAGCAAGTTTCTTTCTCATGCAATGTTTGTTTTATATGCTTTATATAATAAGTCAATATAGTTATAAGTTTAGGATCTCTTAGGTAAAAAATGGAGGGTAATATATTTTTTTTCATTCTTGTCCAATCCCGTGAACCATATACAAACTATTCCTGTAAGAATAGTAAGCGTGATAGTTACAAAGAAACGATAAGGAAACGATAGGAAATGCTGCACACAATAAGTAGTGGTTACCATAGCTACAATGGGACAACAAGAATAAAGAAATACATAATGTACAAAGTGTCGTATATTAATACCCGCCGTAATTCGGAGAAAAGGTAGTCGTGCAATAGCACAAATAATCTCAAATAGGAGATAACACACCATAACAGATAGTGCTGGATATCCAAGTTTTAAGCAACCCCATGCTGCGGGGACAGTCAGTATCTTAATTGTGTTGATAACCAAGGAATAATTTCTTATTTGCCCGATGGCTTGGTTGGCGCAGCCTAATCCTATGGTTAATTGGTCGCATAATGCGGCTGCGAGAACGAATCGGCAAAACATCGCTGCATTTTCGGGTACATTACCTAACCATAAATGTAGGACTGCGTCCATTTCTGCAATAAGGGGTATAGCGACAAAAGATAGTAATAAAAAGGAATATTTGCTAGCATATTCGGCAAGCATAATCATTTGCTGTCTATTGCCACTACCCTCAGCTTTCATTATTTGTGGATTCATTGAATTCAGAATAGAGGTAGATACAAACTGAACAGCACCTGATACTTGTAAAGCAATACCATACGATGCATTGATTATGGTTCCAAAGAAACGATTGAGTAGAATAGCGATACCTTGTGTACGAACCACGATACACCCCGTTGAATAAATAGTCCAGCCGGCGAAACTACTGAGGTCTCGGATATAGTGTTTATTCCATTCTTTCAAATCAGGCCAATGACACTCTTCGAACCGGCATGCTGCAAAGATAACAAAAGCCAATAAATTGAACAGCGAAATGCTTGTCATTGCCCCTGCGTAGGTTACGAGCCTATCATAGGTAATATGGCTCAACCAGATGGCAATAAGTAATTTAAGCACACCGTCAAGAACATCAACAATGGATATGTAAACGATATTTTCTCTCGCGATGAACAGTGCCCGCACGGGAGCTGTTAAAAACGAGAGCAATAGCATAAGAACTGCTGCGTAGTAAACCACCAGAGCCGCCTCAAGGCGCTCGGGGGTGATATTCAGCAGATGGTTAATGACCCACGGACCTATCGCACCAAGAACGACAACCGCAATCACACCAATGAGGATGTGTAGAAGCATACTATTGCCAAACACAAGGCGTATTTTATCCTTATTGCCAGCACCGTGATAAAAAGACAAATAGCGTTGTGTGGTGGTGACCAAGGCGTTCGTAACGAATGACAACATCGCCACTACGCCACCTACAACACTATAAATACCATAGTCACTTTGTCCCAGTGCTGCCAATATCAGTCGCGTGGAGTACAAGGACAGACACACATTTATTATGGTGCGTGTATATTGTGCTGCGGTGTTCACTATGATGCGTTGGGAGTTGGTCATTGGTTGCGTTTGTGTTAATTATCCGCTGATACTCCTTTGCGTAGTTCCGATATAATGACAGATGGCCATTTCCAATTCTGGTAGGCGAGTTGTGCGATGCCTGGTGCGAGGATGAGTCCCCATGTGCCGAGTTGCAGTGGTGATAAGAACAACCATAGCAGCAGTACTGTAGCTGCTCCGCTGATTAACGAAGGGATAAAGAAAGGTATACGATTGTCTGCACTGATAAAACCGGCAGAGACACTGTGGTTTTGCTCAAGCAGGTTGATAACGAGCATAACACACAGCATTGTAGTTGGCACGAAGGTTGTCTCACTATGTATAATTCGCAGCACCCAATCGCCGAAAAGAATCCAACACAGTCCGCCCATGATATATACCGCTACTAATGAGCCGATACAATAGATGTAATATCGGCGTAGTGAAAGTATATCTTTCTCTGCCCTGCACTGTGCTAAACGTGGTGTGTATGACTGATAGAAAACAGTACTACAGCGTGCGAGTACATCCAAGACTTGTATAGTGATACCATAGCAAGCCAATTGCTCTAATGAGAGGAAAGCAGACCCTAAGAGAATAGAAGACCGATTCACCAAGAACCCTCCTAATCCTGTCAGCCCGACTTTGATTGCATTAGGGTATATGGCCCGAAAGATGTTGCCGGGGTCAGATGTTTCTGTATCGGATAGTTTCTGATTGAGTTCCGGTTGAAAGAATACCCGATGAATAAGAACCCGTTTAATGACAATAGATACACCTTGTGCAAACACGATAGCGATTAGTCCTCCACCTGCATATATGAGTCCTATAGCGATGGCGAGATAGAAGCATTGTCCGATGATATTGATTTGTTGGCTACGACGTACAAACCCCTTGCCGAGCAGTAGAGCGTCATAGTAGAAAGTGTAGAAGTTATAGCATTGTATGATGATGAGTAGTATCCATGCAATGATAGCATCTTGGTGGTCTCCTGTATATTTTTGTAGTATATACAAGAAATAGGCAGTGCCTAATGTAGCCAAAATAATGAAGACGGCTAATGCTGCCCATCTATAGAAACGGCGCATAGCAACCAATGTCCCTTTGAGTAGCGAGTAATCTACATGTTCATTGTCTGATATAGATGATACTCCGTTACACTGCAAGGTGTGTACTCCGGAAAAGATATAACTGATATTGCGTGCGAATGTTGGTCTGAATCCGAAGTCAAGCATCATTACCAACATGTTAATAGTGAGGAAGATATTCCATATCCCCACTGTTGCTGCGGACATCTTATGAAGGATAAAAGGCCATAGGATAAGCCCTGCTCCTATCAAGAAGATAGTAGCTATATAGCTCCATACAATGTCCTTTTTCCCGATATGTTCGATCTTCTCCGTCAAGTGATGCTATGCGAATATGTTAGTCTCTCCGATAGATATCCCGCGTATATACCTTCTCTTGTACATCGTCAAGAATGGGGTCGTAGCGGTTGGCTATGATGGCTTGAGATTGGACTTTGAACTTGTCCAAGTTGTTCACTACCAAAGATCCGAAGAATGTGGAGCCATCGGGTAGAGTAGGTTCGTAGATGATAACTTGTGCACCTTTGGCTTTCACTCGCTTCATTATTCCTTGTATAGACGACTGGCGGAAGTTGTCGGAGTTACTTTTCATTGTCAGTCGATAGACTCCAATGGTGCAAGGATGTTCTTCTCCCGGGTTGTACGAGTCATTATTGTAGTAGTCGTAGTAGCCTGCTTTCGCAAGCACACGGTCAGCGATAAAGTCCTTGCGGGTGCGGTTGCTCTCGACAATCGCCTCAATGAGGTTCTCGGGTACATCTTGGTAGTTAGCGAGCAACTGCTTGGTATCTTTCGGCAGGCAGTAGCCGCCGTAGCCGAAAGAGGGGTTGTTGTAGTGTGTGCCGATACGCGGGTCGAGGCAGACGCCGTTGATGATGTCCTGCGTACTGAGCCCTTTCATCTCGGCATAGGTGTCGAGTTCGTTGAAAAAACTGACGCGCAGTGCAAGGTAGGTATTGGCAAAGAGTTTGACCGCCTCTGCCTCCGTGAATCCCATGAAAAGCGTGTCGATATTCTCCTTGACGGCTCCCTCTTGCAGTAGATGTGCAAAGGTGTGTGCTGCTTCTACGAGATGTGCGTCCGCGGGGTCGGTGCCGACGATGATGCGTGAGGGGTAGAGGTTGTCGTACAGTGCCTTTGACTCGCGCAGGAACTCAGGCGAGAAAAGGATATTGCGGCTGCCGGTCTTCCGGCGAATGCTCTCGGTATAGCCAACGGGGATGGTCGATTTGATGACCATGATGGCGTTGGGGTTGCAGTCTATGACAAGGCGGATGACAGTTTCTACAGCAGAGGTGTCGAAATAGTTCTTTTGGCTGTCGTAGTTGGTCGGTGCCGCAATGACCACGAAGTCGGCTTGGCTGTAGGCATCCTTGGCGTCGAGTGTGGCGGTAAGGTCGAGGGGTTTCTCGGCGAGGTATTTCTCGATGTAATCGTCCTGAATGGGGGAGATACGTTGGTTGATTTTGTCAACCTTTTCGGGTAGGATATCTATTGCCAGTACATGGTTGTGTTGTGCGAGCAATGTGGCGATGGATAGTCCGACATATCCTGTTCCTGCTACTGCGATGGTCATACTGTAATTATTGTTGTGTAGTTTTTGATTTGTAATTGCGTTGACGAGAGACTATAATCGCGCATCGACCAGTGAGCGGTCTATGAAGTTCTTGACGTCGAATATGACTGTCCCTTGTTCCTTATATTTCTTGAAGTTGAAAGTCTTGAACTGGTCGTGGCAGACGCAGGCAATGATAGCGGAGTATGTCTTGTCAGGGTCTATTGCCGAGATTAGTTCTTTACCGTATTCTCGCCGCACCACCTGAGGACTTGCCCAAGGGTCATAGATATCTACATGGCAGCCAAAGTCCTCCAATTCGTTAACTATATCCACCACCTTTGTGTTGCGGCAGTCCGGGCAGTTCTCTTTGAAAGTTACACCAAGGATAAGCACATTGGAATGGAGTATCCTGTGGTCTTTTTGTATCATCAGTTTCAGTGTCTTGTCAGCAATAAACTTGGCAATGCTGTTATTTACAGCGCGTCCGCTGAGGATGACTTTTGGGTCGTAACCTAACGATTTAGCCTTATGCGCCAAGTAGTAAGGGTCCACAGAGATACAATGCCCTCCTACGAGTCCTGGATGATATTTGAGAAAGTTCCACTTGGTGCCTGCTGCCTCGATGACGTCGTTGGTGTCGATTCCTACCCGGTCGCAGATGAGTGCCAGTTCGTTCATGAAGGATATATTCACATCGCGCTGGCTATTCTCTACGGCTTTGGCTGTTTCCGCCACCTTTATATTGGGTGCACGGTGCGTTCCGTTCTCGAGAATGCTGTTGTAGAGGGCATCTACTATGTCTGCTATCTCTGGTGTAGAGCCAGAGGTGATTTTTTTTATCTTCGTCAGTGTGTTGACTTTATCGCCAGGGTTGATCCGTTCGGGTGAGTAGCCGCAGAAGAAATCTTTGTTGAACTTTAGTCCGCTGTTGCTCTCTAATACAGGGACACAGTCTTCCTCAGTGCACCCCGGGTAAACGGTAGACTCGTAGATAACTATATCTCCGTGTTTGAGTGCTTTGCCTATCGTGGTGCTAGCGTCCAGTAAAGGAATAAGGTTTGGATTATTGAATCGGTCTATCGGTGTAGGTACGGTCACGATATACGTATTGACTTGCTTCAAGTTGTTCGGGTCCGAAGTGAAAGACAGTCCTATCCTACGTGTACTCTCATAGAGGTCACGTGCCTGCTTCATGCCAATAAGATCTGCCTCAAGGGTGTGATCATTTCCGTTATTCAGTTCTTCTATACGTGCATTATTCAGATCATAACCGATGACACGATACTTTTTGCCAAACTCCACGGCAAGTGGCAGTCCGACGTATCCGAGTCCTATGACCGCTATGCTTCTATCGTATAAGTTCATTGTTAGATGACTAATGTTGTGTTACACATGTCTAAAATCTCGCAAAGGTACTACTTATATGTGACACAAGCAAATAATTCTGTATATAGTTATCTAAGATGGCAAGAGAGTGTGGTCTAATAAAAAAGGCAATAATTATGGTGTTTCGTTGTGTATGTTGCGGGGAAGCAGTCATGTTGCAGCGCAACAGGTGAAGGCAAATAGGTGTAAGTCCTATACAGACCCGCTGCGGCTCTGCCTGCTACAATCCAATCAAAGGCTGCAGATGGCGCACTGACCGTGGTATTCAACCCCAACAACGACTCTAATCGCCCTGCGTAAGAATACCAATCGTTCTAAGCAATTAGAATAATCCCATTGACGATTCTGCCCGTCAACGGGATTTGCATTGCCTGTGTCCTATTCTGTATGGTATATGGTTGTTGAATGTTAAAAAGAGTAAGTTTTTGGATGGGCTCAGGTCAGGTTAAGGTCGGCTCAAGATCGGCTTATGTTCTGCTGAAGGTTTGCCTAATGTTTAATTTGTAATTTTTAATGTGTAATTGATGGTACGAGTAAGGAGCAAAGAGTAAGGAATAAAGACCTCCACAGGTGGTTTATGAGTTTAGCAGCTGGGAAGTTTAGGAGAAGTTGAATACGTTGCGTAGTTTATTGGTTCGCTGCGCTAATGCTAATGGTTGCGCGTTAGTGATACCATGTTGGCTGCCTATGTCATGCGCAGTGATTTTTGATGCGGTTGCTCCGGGTATAGAGATAGCTAATTATGGTGAGTTGATACTTTTTTCTTACTTTTTCGATACCCACTATTTGGTATATTGATTTATTGTTGTACCTTTGTGGCAGATTTTTTGAAGATATCAAACTTTTAAATACTTATTAGTATGGCTTACGTAATTTCTGAAGATTGTATCGCTTGTGGAACCTGCAAGGACGAGTGTCCTATGGGAGCCATTTCTGAGGGCGATATTTACTCGATTGACCCTGACTTGTGTTCAGAATGTGGCACTTGTGCAGATGTTTGTCCAAGTGGCGCAATTTCAAAATAAGTTGCAGTTTGCGAGTACATCTTTAGTCCCCAGGTTGAACACTTGGGGACTTTTTCTTGAAAAATGCGCAGTCAACGTTGCAAAATTGGGTAGGAAGTGTTATCTTTGCAGCGCGAAATGATTAAGATGATACTATGTTAGAGGCTTTTTATAGGACGCACAACTATTTGGTGGATCATGTACATGTTCCTATTCGTCGTGTGCTGATGGATGATATCAACTGGAATGATAGGCTGATAGCTATCAAGGGCGGGCGTGGAGTCGGTAAGACCGATTTTCTGTTGAACTATGTGAAGGAGTTGCGCCATACTAATCCTGCGTTGGCTGAAAAGACGTTGTATGTTAATTTTAACGATTTCTACTTTACGGAACATTCGTTGGTGGAGTTTGCCGGGGAGTTTGTTGCCAAGGGTGGGCGGACGTTGTTAATTGACCAGGCATTTAAGTATCCTAATTGGTCGCGAGAATTGAGTCAGTGTTATTTCCGTTATCCCAATCTGCATATTGTATTCACGGCTTCTCCAGTGATGCGTCTGATAGAGGACAATCGTGACATAGGCAATATCGTTCATTCGTACAACTTACGTGGTTTTAGTTTTCGTGAGTACTTGAATGTGACGTTAGGTTTGAGGTTACCGGTTTATACGTTGACGGATATCTTGCAGAATCATGTAGAGATAGCACATTCAGTATGTCGGCAGGTTCATCCGTTGGATTATTTTGCTCAATATATTCGTCAGGGGTATTATCCTTTGTTTTTGGAGCCGCATGATTTTTCGGAGTCTTTGCTGAAGATGATGAATATGATATTAGAGGTGGACGTGTTGTTGATTAAGCAGATTGAGGTAAGTTCGCTGAGTAAGTTGCGCAGTCTGTTGTACATCATGTTACAGCGGACTCCATGCAGTCTAAATGTAAGTGATTTGTCTCAGATGATAGATTGTTCTCGTTCGACAACGATGAACTATATCAAGTACTTGAAAGATGCGAGGTTGTTGAACTTGTTGTATCCGGAGGATAAGCAGTTCCCTTTGAAGCCGACAAAGGTATATATGCAGAATAGTAACTTGTGTTATGCTACATCAACGAGAGAGTTGGACAAGCAGTCTGTAGCGGAGACGTTTTTTTATTCTGCGTTGCATGGTAATCACAAGATTAACGCAACGGATAGGAGTGCGATGTTTATAGTGGATGGCAAGTATTATATGGATGCCTGTGCGACAATGCCAAGTAAGGTAGGTATTCGCTATTGTGCCATTGGGGATATAGAGGTGGGGGATGCAAAGAATATACCTTTGTGGTTGTTTGGCTTCTTGTATTAGGCGGTTGTTGCCGATAAACCTTGATTATGGAAACTCTCTTTGATAGAGAGGGTGTGTTGTGTAAATTAGTTCTGTTGATAATATTGATATTAGTTATATACAAAAAAGATGAAAGAGAAAAAGTTTGTAACCTATGATGGCAATGCTGCTGCTGCACATATCGCGTATATGTTCACAGAAGTAGCCGCTATCTATCCTA
>CAVKDW010000074.1:0-8147 GCA_963655075.1 Muribaculaceae bacterium
GAGAGACTGGCTACGTATAGTTGTGTATTAGTTATATATTATGGATAAGCAGCAAATACTACAGTGGGTACAGAATAAGTTAGCAGGTACAGATTACGAACTGATAACGCTGAGCATAAACGAGCAAAACGATATCTTGGTAGAGGTGGACAGACTACAAGGAGTGGATGTCGACTTTTGCGCCGAACTGAATCACTATATAGTAGAGCAATTGGATGGAGTGGGGGAGGAAGATTACTCTCTCGAAGTGGGGAGTGTATCTATAACAGCCCCATTCAAGACAACAGTGCAATATACCAAAAACATCGGACATGATGTAGAGGTGTTAACTTTGGACGGGAAGAAGTATCACGGAGTGCTAACTGAGGTAAAAGACAATCAGTTTTGTGTGGATGCTGAAGTCCTACTCTCTGTCGAAGGGAAAAAACGCAAACAGAAACAAATACAAACACTCACTTTCCCATATGACGGCGTCAAATATACACGGTACGACCTAAAAGTTTGACCATATACCATCCCAACATAGGGAAACACGCTGTTCGAACTAATAGAATAAATAATAAACAACAATATCAATGGCAACAAAATCACAACAGTCAATCAACCTGATTGATATCTTTTCAGAGTTTAAAGAACTCAAGAATATCGACCGACAGACATTTATCAATGTATTGGAGGACTCTTTTCGTAACGTCATCGCCAAGATGTATGGCTCTGATGCTAACTACGATGTTATCATCAACCCAGACAAAGGCGACCTCGAAATATACCGCAACCGCCTCGTGATGGAAGACGATGATGTGGCAAATCCTAACACACAAGTGGGACTAACTGAAGCCCTACAACTCGACGAGGAAGCACAGGTAGGAGAAGAAGTAACTGACAAAGTCGATTTTATGTCATTCGGGCGACGAATGATACTCAACCTGCGCCAAACATTAGCAAGTCGCATCCTTGACTTGCAGAAAGAAAACTTATATCTACGTTACTCAGATATGCTGGGACAAGTAGTAACGGCTGAGTTATATCAGGTATGGAAAAAAGAAATGCTACTCCTTGACGAAGATGGAAACGAACTTTACCTACCAAAACAAAACCAAATACCAACTGACTATTACCGCAAAGGAGATCCCGTACGTGCCGTAGTTGTACAAGTGGATAACAAGAACCAAAACCCGAAAATCATACTATCACGTACCAGCCCATTATTCCTACAACGCCTCTTCGAACAAGAGGTGCCAGAGGTGCACGATGGACTGATTGCTATCAAAAATATAGCTCGTATACCAGGAGAACGCGCTAAAGTAGCAGTAGAGTCTTTCGATGACCGTATAGACCCTGTAGGCGCCTGCGTTGGTATAAAAGGAGCACGAATACATGGTATAGTACGTGAACTACGCAACGAGAATATCGATGTCATACACTATACTTCCAACCTCAACCTCTACGTGCAACGTGCTTTAGCTCCTGCTAAAATATCATCAATGAATATCGATGAAGAGGAGAAAAAAGTAGAAGTATACCTCAAACCGGATGAGGTATCGTTGGCTATAGGTAAGGGCGGATATAATATTAAATTAGCGAGCATGCTCACGGGTTACCAGATTGACGTATACCGTGAAATGGATGATGCAGACGCAGAAGATATCTACCTTGATGAGTTTAATGATGAGATAGATCAATGGGTATTAGATGCACTCAAAACTGCAGGATTAGATACAGCCAAAGCAGTATTGGCTTTATCAAAAGAGGAACTCGCTAAACGTGTAGACCTCGAGGAGGAGACAATAGATGATGTCTTGAGAATACTCGCAGCTGAGTTCGAAAACTAATAATATAATCATCAACTAACTAAAATATATCACGAAATGGCAATCAAACTTATCAAAGCTTGTAAGGAATTAAACATCGGTATGTCCACCGCCGTGGAATTCTGTAAGAAGCAGGGTAAGGATATCGCTACGGACCCCAATACCCGTATAGATGACGACTTGTACCTGTTGCTTGCTAAAGAATTTAACAAGGACATGGCCCTTAAATTAGAGGCTGAACGGCAGGCACAACTACGCCAAGAGCGTGAAATACCTAAGTCCGTCACCATCGAACATAAACATCCAGAACATATTCCTACCGAGCTCCCCAAACCCAAACTGGTGGGGAAAATAGACTTGGATGCGAACAAACGTAAGGCGGAAGAAGATGCAAAAGCCGTAAAAGAGGCTGCACAGCAGGCTGCTATAGAAGCAGAACGGCTGGTAACTGAGGAGGCTGCGCGGGTGGCACAAGCAGAGACGGAAGCGAAAGCAGAAGCTGAGCGAGCCGCACAAAAAGTTGCAAAAAAAGAGGCGGAAAAGAAACAGAACTCACAACCAAAAGTCGAAACGACTATTGACACGGAGAGCGAAACAACACAACCAACTCTTGAGCAGCCGAAACAAGATCAACAAACACAATTGCAAACCGCTTCTACAGCTCAACAACAGAAAGAGGAAGAGGTGTTTACTCTCGGTAAACCCGTGCTGACAAATGCACCTAAGGTGGTAGGAAAAATTGATCTCAATAGTATCAATCAGGCTACACATCCTAAGCAGAAGACCAAGGAAGAGAAGCGCAAAGAGCGTGAAGCACGAGAGCAACAGAAACACGGGAATACAACAACCAACTCCCCTGACAACAAACAAAAAGATGGGGAGAAACGAAAACGCGAACGCATCAAACAAAATAAGGTGGACATCAATGATGCACGCAACCAAAAACCAAGAAGTAAACCACAAAAGGCCAAAGGCTTCAAAACAGAGGTGGACGACGAAGCCGTACAGAGACAAATAAAGGAAACGATACAACGCTTGCAAGGACAGAAGGGTAAGACATCTACTAGCAAGCATAAACGCGAGCGGCGTGAACAAGAACGCGAGAAGTTAGCACAAGCACATGCTGCCGAAGAAGCGCAGAGTAAAGTGCTGAAGATAACCGAATTTGTAACGGCCAACGACCTCGCGGTAATGATGAATATACCCGTTACCAAAGTCATTGGTACATGTATGATGCTCGGTATGATGGTTAGTATCAACCAGCGACTCGATGCTGAAACCATTAACCTTGTGGCTGAAGAGTTCGGCTATTCAACAGAGTTTGTTGCTGCACATGTGGTGGAGGAGATTAATGCTGACGAACAGATCCGTGATGAAGATATCGTACCTCGTTGCCCTATCGTTACTGTGATGGGACACGTGGACCATGGTAAGACCTCTCTGCTTGACCATATCCGCAACACCAATGTCATTGCTGGTGAGGCAGGCGGTATCACGCAGCACATCGGTGCCTACAATGTAAAACTGAAGAATGGACAACATATCACTTTCTTAGATACTCCAGGTCACGAGGCGTTCACCGCTATGCGTGCCCGTGGAGCTAAGGTCACAGATATTGCTATTATTATCATCGCTGCCGATGATGCGGTTATGCCACAGACCATTGAGGCTATCAACCATGCGCAGGCAGCGGGTGTTCCTATGATATTTGCTATCAATAAATGCGATAAGCCTGGTGCTAACCCCGACAAGATACGCGAACAACTCTCCAACATGAATATCCTTGTGGAGGACTGGGGCGGTAAGTACCAATGCCAAGAGATTTCAGCGAAGAAAGGCGATGGCGTGTTCGAGTTGTTGGAAAAAGTGCTGTTAGAGGCAGAATTGTTGGACTTGAAAGCCAACCCCAAACGCCGTGCCAAAGGCTCTATCATTGAGTCTTCATTGGACAAGGGGCGTGGCTATGTGGCGACCCTGTTGGTGTCCGACGGTACACTTCATATTAGCGATGTCGTGCTTGCCGGTACTTTCCACGGAAAGGTCAAGGCGATGTTCAATGAGCGTGGTCAGAAGATTACGGAGGTTTTGCCAGGTGAACCGTGTACGATACTCGGCTTGAATGGTGCGCCACAGGCGGGTGATGAGTTCAACGTCCTACTTACAGAGCAAGAGGCACGCGAGATTGCCAACAAACGTGAACAGTTACAGCGTGAGCAGTCTATCCGTACCAAGAAACATGTCGGATTGGACGAGATTGGTCGTCGTCTTGCTATCGGAGACTTCAAGGAACTCAATATCATCGTCAAAGGCGATGTGGACGGTTCCGTAGAAGCACTCACCGATTCCTTGCTGAAACTATCTACTGAGAATATCCAGGTCAATGTTATATATGGTGCTGTAGGTGCAATCTCGGATAGCGACGTGCTGTTGGCAGCGGCTTCGGACGCTATCATCGTTGGCTTTAATGTACGTCCAACAGGCACCGCTCGCAAGATGGCTGACAATGAGGAGGTTGATATTCGTATCTACTCGATCATCTATGATGCTATCGAAGAGATAAGAGCGGCTATGGAAGGTATGCTCTCCCCAGAAATCAAGGAAGAGGTTACTGCGACACTCGAAGTGTTGCAGACTTTCCATATCTCCAAAGTTGGAACCATCGCTGGATGTATCGTGCGTGAGGGGAAAGTCAAACGCACCAATAAGTGCCGTGTTATACGTGACGGTATTGTCATACATGCAGGAGAACTATCTTCACTCAAACATGGTAAAGACGATATCAAAGAAGCCGGAGTAAATACAGAATGTGGACTGAGTATCAAGAACTTTAATGATGTAGTTGAAAGAGACATAATAGAGACTTTCGAACAGATCGAAGTCGCAAAAACATTATAATATTAACCTAAAAACAACATGCTTACGACAATGAAAGAGTTAAAAGGAACAAAGACAGAAGCTAATCTATGGGAGGCTTTTGCAGGTGAATCGAAAGCCCGAAACAAGTACACTTACTACGCAAGTAAGGCAAAAAAAGACGGGTATGAACAGATAGCTGCGCTATTTGAAGAAACAGCCGCACAAGAGAAAGAACATGCCAAACTATGGTTCAAACTCATACATGGCATAGGTTCAACAGTCGAAAACCTACGTGATGGTGCCATGGGCGAGAATGAGGAGTGGACGGATATGTATCCACGTATGGCAAAAGAGGCGCGTGAAGAGGGCTTTGAGGAGATTGCCATTATCATGGAAGGCGTGGCTGCCGTGGAGAAAGCCCACGAAGAGCGATACCTTAAACTGCTAAAGAATATAGAAGATAAAATAGTGTTCAGCAGAGATGGAGATGCTATATGGCAATGTAGAAACTGCGGACACCTGTATATAGGGAAAAATGCACCAGATATTTGCCCCGTATGCAAACATCCACAAGCCTATTTCCAATTACAGGAGAACAATTTCTAACCGATTCACAAACAGAGGCTATCTAACTATTACAGTTAGTTAGCCTCTTTTATTGTGCAGCCATCGGCATGAATATGAAACTTATCAGGTTGTGTATATCATTGGCATTGTGCCTAATCCTGTTGAAAGCGATCGCCGCCCCCTCTAGCGATTTCCTGTCGCTAACCCATTCGTCAGACTCTTGCTACATGGCAGGCGACTATGCCGGTGCCAGTGCTTTCTTTGGCGGGGCACTGAAGTGCCAAGAGGCTTGTGCCGCCAACTACTACAATGTTGCCTGCTGTGCTGCCAAGGCTGGCGATACCGACACGGCTTTCGAGCGTCTGTTGCGGCTTATGGAACAGTTTCCTGAGTGGTATAGTCGCCGTATCAATAGTGACAACGACCTGCTCTCTCTCCATTCCCTCTTGGAACGACGAATACAAGAATACAGTAAGTAATTATTACCGGCTAATGTGTATCATATTCTGCTCCGCAGGGGGAATTAATTAAGGTATAAGCCATCCATACGAACCCCGATATAATAATCATTTTTAACATCCATTATGTTCTTAAACTCACTCATTGCCATTCTCACGCTTATTGCAGGTATCGGTATCTTTCTTATTGCCTGCCAGATGATGTCATCCAACCTCGAGTCTGCCAGTAGCGCACGACTTAAGGCACTATTTTCTAAGATGTCCAATAGCCGCCTACTCGGAGTCGGAATAGGAACGCTTGGAACAGCTGCTATACAGTCATCCGGTGCAACAACAGTCATGGTGATCGGATTTGTCAACGTTGGGATAATGTCTCTGACACAAGCGGCTACCGTCATCTATGGTGCTAACATTGGAACAACGGTAACAGCACTCATAGTCGCTATGGGACTTAGCAGTGGGGGAGGCATATCTACTACCACTATCTTTGCAGCATTTGCAGGTATAGGAGCATTCATCGGGCTATTCTCTAAAAAAGACGCCATGAAGACATGGGGCGGTATCATCACGGGATTTGGTATGCTATTCGTTGGACTAAGTATCATGGAAGGGTCTATGCGCTCCTTCGCCGAAATGGAAGAAGTCAAAATGGCATTGGCGGGGGTTAACAATGCCATACTGCTCGTCATACTTGGTGCTATACTAACAGCTATCATACAGTCTTCTTCAGTAGTGACATCTGTGGCTATCACTATGGCTGTCACAGGACTTATCTCGCTTAACCAAGGCATATATCTCACCATGGGGTCCAATATAGGATCATGTGTCGTCGCTATCATCGCTGGTATGACTAGCGGAACGAATGCCAAACGCACGGCTCTTATGCACCTGTTCTTTAATTGCTTCGGAGTGTGTATATTCCTTTGTGCTGCAGGAGTCATGTATCTCGTGTCAAATGGAACATTCGGATTCGAAAACATCTTCATGACGCTATTTCCCGGAGCACCACAGTTCCAACTGGCTCTATTCCACACATTCTTTAATGTAACAACAGTCATTATCATACTTCCTTTGACAGACTATCTCGTCAAATTGGTATGTTATATACTGCCCGATACGCAAGACTCTTTACTCGGACAAGCAGCGCGACCACATTTCTATTTCGTGGACGACAAGATGTTGCGCACACCTATCATCGCTGTACACCAAGTACAACTCGAGATTGAACATATGGCGGCTGTCGCGATGCATAACTACGATATAGCCATCTACACGATATCTCATATAGATTTCAAACAGATGGATGAGTTCAATGCCAACGAGGCACAACTTAACTATCTCAACCGATCGCTCATTCCCTATATTGTTAAACTAAATGCACTGCCTATCAACGAAGATGACCACAGATATCTTGCAACAGCTATTCGATCCGTAGGAGATATTGAAAGAATTGGAGACTACGCTACCAATATCGTCGAGTATGCTGAGGATCTGCAGAAATCAGGAGAAAGTTTTACGGGAGAGACACTCTCGGAGATAGAACAGATGCGTGAAGCTATATTCACTGTTTACCAATGGGTGATGAAGGCTTATATGGAAAGGGACTTCAAAGCACTTGATGCTGCAAATGCACACGAGAATGTGGTGGATGAACTCACGGAAACAATGGAGAAACAGCACCTCAAACGACTGACAGATGGCATCTACTCTGCGAACGTCGGGGCACAATATCAAGAACTCGCCTCAGACTCTGAACGTATAGCGGATCACCTTATCAATGTCGGGAAAACAATACGTAACCTCCAACAACCATAACGTTTACACCTACAAATGATAATAATTTAGAAACACAAGGCTATGCCCACACCGTTAGTGCAAGAGCCTACACCTAATGAAAGAGATGGCTTTTGGTGCATGTCAATATTATACACGTCTACACTATTATGCATACGTGAGTAACCAATGCACAACATCGGAATACTAGCCACCTCAATTATTCCTCCTGTAGTGCAGACAATTGTTCCGAGAACAAGCATAAAAGCAGAGGCTGTGGCATTGCCTAATCCTGTGGACAGGTCGTTGTTTGTGTTATTATAGCCCCGTACTATCGCGGCACAGAACAGTCCTATGCCTACTACCTCTATGGTTAGACCAGTGCCAAAGAATCCCCAGCCAACATTAGCAATGCGGTAACCATTACAAAAACGTTCGTAGGCTGGTGTGCAACGGGTAGAGAGAAAATCACGATACTCGTATTTGTTCATTGACTGATTAGCATAGAGATAGGTGTTTCCCTTGCGTGATATACTATCACTTAGCAATGTCGCTTGTCCTTTTTCCATTTGAATCAATTGCTCATCATTTGTCCGTGCCTTAACTACCAAGGTACTACTAACGAGCAGTAGTATTAAAAAAGTGTATCGCTTCATGTTGGGTAAATGTTATTTATGTGTGA
>CAVKDW010000075.1:0-5368 GCA_963655075.1 Muribaculaceae bacterium
GGGGTATACACATAATCAAACAATAGGTGACCTAATAGTATTGAGCACAGTAAACTCAATACTATACTTATACTTACTAATACTATCCCCGTTTTGGTACGGAATGGAACACCTTTAGCAATCTTACCAAAGTTGTTTATAAAAAAAACCGATGGTATAAAGAGAGGTAGTATAATAAGGAGGGGCAGCCAATTATAGAACTTGCCAATCTGAATACTTATCCTTAGATGTGTCTGAAATGCTAATGCGAAAAACGAATAGAATAGTATATTGATAACAACACACGCAATACTTACGCCAATAAGCAATAGCAAATCATTGAGAAAGATTTTCATTGAGTAGAGAAAGTTTTTCATTGTAGTACGATTTTAAGTTAAAACGAACGCAAAGGTACTACACCACTTTCATATTACCAACTTTATTTTGTTTTTTATTCTTCCTCGTAATCTACATCTTCTGTTGATTCTGGCAAGCCTCCGCCGATGATAGTAGCCTTGCGAGTGGTCTCCTCAAGGATGAGTTTATTCCGGCTATCTTCATCGAGAGGGTGCTCCTCCGGGACTTTGGCAAAACCATACGGTAACATCTTGATATAGATGTCGCAGAAGTCTTTGGGCTTGAGTTGCCCAAGGCGTTGCCAGAACTCCTTCTCGTGGTCGAGTAACTGAAGACGTATCTTATCCCTAAACTTCTCTGCTTTAGCAGGTGTGACTAACTCTTTTGACATAGGAAGGCTATTGGAAAGTTATCTTCGATTATATCTCGCATGAGAATAGCAGATTCTTTGTGATAGAACTCATTCAGGATGCCGAAACGCTCTGTGTCATACAAAGCAGGCAAGGGCTTGTTTTTTCTTTGGGCTACTACTGAGCCGTTATAAGCAATGTGGTATCTCATCTTAGTTTATATTTACCGAAAATTCTATTCATACGTATCTCTTCCATATACTTCAGCCACTTAGCCTGCTTCTTGTTACGTTCCTCTACAGTGATACCGTTCTTGTTATTCAGGCTCTCCTGCGTGTAGTATAAGCAGTCTCTCATCACATCAGTGTGGGTGGTCTTCGGGTCTAACATATACAACTTGAACGTGCGTAACTTACCACCTACAACCTTGCGGACACGCTTTGGTTTCTTCATCTCTTTGATGTCGTCGTTACATAACCATATCAATTTACCCTGCTTGTTCTCAAGCACGTAGAAACGCTTATTACGTGCCTTTTGTAGCGTGTCAGCCATATAGATGGCAAGCCTTAAGCGCATACCATCCCATCGCAACTGGAAGAATACTACAAATAGGGCGAACTTGCCCTTAAACCAAAACCATAATGCTTCAAAAAAATCATTTGCTTTCATACTCTGTAATTATATTGTACTTTCGTTTATTACTCTTGGTTTATTTGTTAGTGCAACTGGTCGGGGCTCTATCTTTCTCGGTGGGTTGAGGTAGTCGTAGCTCACCCATATACCTATCGCGCGTGTTATGTGACGGTCATCATGCTGTCCATCTACTGCTCCAAGATTGCCATTGGACTTTATCTCCATGAAGTCATGCTCATCGCACGCCTCTATACATGTCTCTATGTACATATTCTCACGCAGAGCCTTCTTCTGATGGTCACACACCATACGTTTTGTGGATTTATTTGTATGGAATCCCCACTTCGGTTCAAATCCCATCTTTATTTTCTCGGCATCCACACGACAATAGAGGTTATCATAGTAGTATGCTATCTCATCGAGGATAAAATCGAAGTGGTCTCCTTCTGTCTGTTCAGTTTCAAGGGTGTTACTCTCTATCACAAGCAGCGCATTATCGTATGCTGTGGCTAACTGTACCGCTTTCCATGCCAACAAGTCGTGGTCTATATGTCCACACCACTCCGCGACAACTATAGGTACACCCCCATGCGTCATATCATACCTGTCTATCACACATATTACGCTTCGGTCGCTATGGTCAGAGCATCCTCCTATATCCATTACCACCACATACCTATCATTACATCGATGAGCAGGCTCTTGGTCAGGCATAAACCACACCTTGAGCGCACCATCACGCTCCTCTTTGAAAGTTATATCCGCCATCGCCTCCTCTCCAAAGGCTTTTTTACCATAAATATCCCCCACAAATACTGGGGCACGGCAGCCTTTACGCAAACGTATGACATCGTCTTGGGGATAGAGACGGTGTCCCGTGGATTGGAACGACTCTTCCCATGTCGTTGGATACTCAGAACGCCACCGCCACTTATCCCGCATGGATTTTGAGGCTTCTCTATACCAGTTTATACCCTCAAGCGTAGCCCCCTTGTCGAACATCCATTTCTCATAACTCGACATTGAGAGAATGAAACGTGTAGGATCATCAATAGGCTTGGTGTAACTCGGCATCTTGAACCAAGGGACAAAGACAGGTGTGAAATGCGACTCTTTGCTTATAGCAGCCAGCCACTCTCGGTGGAAAAAGTCCCCCACCCCACGTGCTGTGGATTCATACACAACCATAGTGTTCGCTACATATGCCAGACCACCGATGACAGACTCTATCAACTGCTCAGGTTTAATCTCTTTGGTGGCAGGATAGAGTGCAACCTCCGAGAAATGCGCCAATGTGATGTCATCTCCAGCCAAGTTATCTGGTTTAGCAGCCGAACCGACCGTGATACGCATGCCTAACTCGTTTATCATACGAGTCTTGGAGGATTTTTCGAAAGGAGAGAGCCGTAACTTCTCTATGTTATCTAATCCTATAACCCACGGTGGCAATTTGGAGATAACTTTTGTTACCATACCTTGCACAGTACGAGATGTGTTCTCTACGTGAGCGATAATCTCACTACGAGCCACCTTAAGTTTGAACAACTGTAGCCATAAAATGAATAACTGTGTCAGTGTAGAGAATCCCATCTGCCGTGCTTTGTCTATTATCACACGTACAGGAAGCCCTGCCTTCAAATCCGCATAGAAAGCCTTGAGTAATATGCGCTGTGCGGGGTTGAGAATAAATAAGATGTCCTTTTTGTTCTCCGGGTTCTTGTCCTTGATGTAGAAAAACGATGCTGCGGTAAACTCGAAGTCATGTATGCACCTCGCCTTGATATATTCACGTTTTACGAGTAATACATTGGCTTTTGTATAGCCTAATCCGAGGGCTTTGAGATACGCTCTGGCACTTCCGACAGATTGTAGGTCTCGTATAATCTTCTCTTCGAAACAGTCAGAAGGGATAAGTTGATTGCATATTCCAATGTCTGGTACATTGAATGATGTACGCTCACACGAGTCACACCCCTCTCCTGTGACAGGGTTGTAAACGCGATTTAAGAGTGCAAAACGCTCCACGTTCTTGCTTATGTAATCACTTACTATCCTTGATTCTTCTATTGTCATAAGTAATCCTGATTATAACAAACAAGCACCCAAATACAAATGACAAAATATGTAGGGCTACATTGGAAGTCCCTGTAAATATAGAAACAATAACCGCTATTGCTACATAGATCATATTCTGTAGTTGCTTAAGTGTAGGTCTTAACATAACCAACGCACCAAGCAGGAAGAATACTATCCCGGAAGCCCCTACTGTTGGCACATCTGCTGCTGTGAATAGGGCAGCCACCACAGAAGAGAGATAGCAAATCAAAAAGAATGCGGCTGGATGATGTACATTGAACCGAGTACAATAGATATTACAGATAGGTCTGTACATTACCAGTAATGAAAACATGTTGATACACAGGTGTAACACACTTGCGTGCGAGAACTGGTATAGAAACGCACCTTGTAGTGCCGTGTTTGACACTCCTAAAGCCATGTTGCATGGGGTGATAATGTACACTATTATGCACACTATGACGAATAAGTAAATCATTTGTTACGTGCTTTTATTCGTTTGTTTTTTACGGCATTGTAATAAAACTGTAGTGCAGATGCTTCGTTAAGGTAGAAACTTGGGGCTTCTTGTTGCAGCACAATATCCATTATCTGGTACTGATATGCTTCTCCTCCTGCCATCTCCATCAGATTTTCAAAACGGGCAAAAATCTCAGCATACATCTTCCGTCTCTCCTCGTTTTTGATGTGGCTCTTCCCATGTTTGAATAGTCGATATTGATACAATGCTTGCTCAAGCGATACATAAAAACACGGAGCAGGTTGTCGAGATACCATTATGCACACTTTGGTTGTTTTATACGTGATGTTTGCATCCTTCATCTGCTTAACGACTTTGTCAAACTTGTTTAAGAAGTCCCGTTCTCGCATTTCTTGGATGTAGTTGCGTTCTGTGTTCATATAGTATCACTTGTTTCGGATTAAAAGTACTGTATTATTGTGACATAGCAAAGTTTTTATGGCAGAAAGTGCATCTTTTTTAATTAAACCCTTATTTATTTTAGTCAAACATTGAAGTTGGTAGATTATGTGTGTGTATTTTTGTGGTGTACTATCGTAAACAAGTGGATATTAACTATAAAACAATTGTACAATGGAAGAGAAAATTCAAAAGGATGTTGCTGAGCAGCCAGAAGTAAAAGATACAGAGAATACTTCTGCTGTTGAACAAGTCGAGCGCAAGCCTCATGAGTTACTCTACGAACGTATTCGGACAAGTCGCCCTGACGGTAAGTATGAAGGCGATGATGAAGAGTATTCTCGTCAAGCCATGTCTATGTTAGACGATTTAGAGAAGAAGTCTGGCGAGTATGATGCGATGACGAAGAAGATTATGAATCGTTTCAATCAGAACCCGGAAGAGACCGAAGCTTTCCTTGATTATCTCGATGGAATGCCTCTCCCTACTGCTATCCGCAGACGTATGGGAGACGAAGCATTGACGATGAAAGAGGGAGATGAAGGTTGGGATGAGTACGTGAAGGCTGGAGAAGAGCGCAAGAAACAGTTTGAGGATAGCAAGGCTGCCGTGGAGCAATACCTCAATAATGCTCAGGCAAGCGATGCTGATTTTACAGACTTTGTGAAGGAGAAAGGTATGTCAGAGGAGGACTCCAAGAAGTTCCAAGATATCATTACCTCTATCGCTAATGATATGTCTGTAGGTCGTATCTCCAAAGAGACACTTGCATTGTTGAAACGTGCTATTGACTATGACAATGATATAGCAGGTGCGCGTGAGCAAGGCAAAGTAGATGGTAAGAACTCAAAGATAGAGTTAGAGAAAAAGCGTATGGCAGGCAGTGGTCTTCCCGATGCTAATGCAGGTGGGAACGCAGCCGAAGAAGTAGAAGATAAGCAGTTAAGTGAGACGGCTGACTGGCTCAAGAAATTCCGTAAATAATAATAACTATAAAAAGATAAAAGACATGAAGAAGTTTTTGAAAAATTTTTCGCTACTGGGCGTATTGATG
>CAVKDW010000075.1:5397-8136 GCA_963655075.1 Muribaculaceae bacterium
TAATGGTACGGCTACCGAAATAGATTCCTCTAATGAGTTGAAAGGAAGTGTTGTTAATCATGGTAATGATGGTGCGTTAGAGCAGAGCGATATTCGCAAACTACGCCCTGAGATGATTGATGACCCGGTAGATCAGAACCTCGTAAAGATTCGCCCATCTGTAAACCAGTTGGACACCATCTTACGTTATGCAGGTTCTATGAAGACCAATAACTTTGAGTATGAGTGGTACTCTATTGGTACTCGCGAGGTGTTTGACAAAGTGAAGACTGCATCCGCGGCAGTAACTGGAAAAGCAGATATAGAGTCTGTTAAGGGAGAAGTTTATATTACCGGTAATATAAATAAGTTTGATGTAACTGATACTATTATCTTCCCAACCATCAATGGTGCTGACAATTCTCCATTGGTTGGTTATGTGTATGAGAAAGATGCAGATAAACAATTGCTAAAGTTTACTGTTGCAGAAGACCAGATAACTACTACTAATACTTCTGGAACTATAACTTATGGTCTTCCTGCTATTCCTGTATCGCAAACGATAGGAGGAGTAAGTGTTGATACAGAGGTATATTGCTTGGGTCGTGCTGCTGCCGAGTTGGATGTGAAGACTCCTGCTATCTCTTTCATACCGAAACCATCTCGTGGCTACTGCCAGATATTCATGTGCCAAGTTGCTCAATCTACCTACGAGCGTCTGATGGACAAGAAGATTAAGTTCGATATTTCTGAGATTGAGGAGCAAGCATTGTACGAATATCGTAAACGTATGGAAGGTTCGTTCTTGTTCGGTCACAAAGGTAAAGTATATGACCCGAACAAGAAGGACTACATCTATATGACCGATGGTATCACTCGTCAGATAAAGAACAAATATACTCTTGATACAACTGCCACGGATAGTGATGCTGCTCTTGTAGCACTTGAGAAACAAATCTTCACCGGTAATAGCGGTTCTAAGGAGCGTGTCTTGTTTGCAGGTAGTAAATTCATTGAGAAGGTATCGTGCATCCGCACCGTAAAGAAACAACTTGAGGCTGGTAACACAGAGGTAATCTGGGGTATCAAGTGGAATCGTATTGAGTCTAACTTCGGTACGTTGTTACTCTCTCACCACGAGATTCTTGATGAGTACGGTTGGAGTGACAAGGGTATTGTTATTGACCCGCAATATCTGAAGAAATGGCAAATATCCAACTTTGAGCGCAAGGAATACGATGGTAAGGAGTTGGCTATTATGAATGGTAAGTTCACTGTCTTCACAGAGGTTTGTGGTGTTGCAGTATATAACCCAGATGCACACGCAATCATAGAACTTTCATAGCGAATATAAGATGTTAAACGACAGGTCGGGTGGGCAATGACCCGCTCGACCTTTTCTTTTTAAGAGATGGAAAAGACATATAAATCAAAGTTGCACGGCTATAACATTGTAGTTAGTGTAGATGGGCTGAAGAAGAATATCATATTTAAGAAAGACTTCATTGGTATATCAACCATGATAGGTTGTGTCTATAAGACCGGTGATGCCAAGTTACAACAGGCGATAGAGGCACATCGTGATTTCGGGCAGATATTCTGGACTGAAGATGTGGTAGAAGTCCATAAGGCACATGCAGAAGAGCCTGAGAAAGAAGAGAAGCGTGATAAGAAGTCTGCTACCAAGCAAGAATAATATACAGATATAATCATAAACTATGGATTACTCTGAGATAACCAAACTGGTCATTATAAAACTGGAGGAGTATAGTGCATACTTGACGAGAGATGGAAACAGTCTCAATGGTGTTATATTGTCTGGTGGAGACGATATAGACTCTTTGAAGCCAATCTATAGTTACATCGAAGCCCATATCGCAGAGGCAGCAGACGAGGTGCTGATGAATGCTCCTCTGAACAAGATGTTGGCTGTTGCTTGTCCCACTCAGCCAGTTGCTGATGAGAATAAGATATTACTCCCGCCTGATTTCATGCGGTTGCATACGTTGCGTATGCAAGGTTGGGAAAGACCTGTGCACAAGACAATAACGATGGATGACCCTTTGTGTGCATTGCAGTATAACAAATACACGAAAGGTACACCACAGAAACCTGTTGTCATTTTCTCAGGAGAGAGGCTTCTTCGTGTTTTTAGTAATAACGATGACCTTGATTACATCTATTATGTAGATACATTACCTACTGTTAGCGGTCGTTCGAAAGGCTTTGAGATTGATAAGTATGGGAGTTGTATGGAATGCAGGACTTCGAAATTGGTTAATACACCATACTTGGAATACTACAGTGTGTCGGAAGGAAACAATCTGGTGGAGGAGTTGCAGTATATCCCGCATTTCAGGAAGTCATTAGAGTATAACACAGAGATTGCAGAGACTATCGCTTTGAATTGCGCAAAGAAAATCTTTGAGGTATATGGGCAGACAGAACGTGTTAATATAGTCACTGCTGAGTTACAGTCTGTACTTTCAAATATGGCGTTATAATTATGATGGAGCAAACGAATCGATATAAATACCTTAAGGGTGGCGTGAAAGAGAAGACTGTCACGCCTGTATCTCTACTGAACACAGAGGAGCGTAGTGCCAATTTAAGGCGCATACTCCGTTACCAGCGTATGTGGGATGCCATGGCGGATTTCCGTCGTCGTCGCAAACGCAATAAAGAGTATTTTAATGGCAACCAGTGGGGAGACCTTATAGAGATAGAAAAGGGCAAATTCATCACTGAGGAGCAGAACAT
>CAVKDW010000076.1:0-8044 GCA_963655075.1 Muribaculaceae bacterium
CGATATATAGCCCAAAAAACGACAAGAGGTAGCACATTGGCTTTCATTCCTGAAGTTAATAGTGATACGATAACATATAATCGGAACAAACTTAAAGTATCGGAAACTAGCACCCCATATGTCTTCCCTTATGAAGAAACCCATAAAATCGGCAGTGGATATATTCTTGGGTTAGCAGTACAGACATCAATAGAGGCTCAGTATAACTATGGTAAATATCCTCTGTTGGCATTCTGCTCGGATGGCATCTACTCCATGTCTGTGAATGAGTCTGGTTCAGGAGCATACTCTACTAACTTTCAATCGGCATTAGATGTCTGTACCAACGCTAATACGATATGCAGTATTGGCAATGGTACAGTGCTGTTTGCTTCTAACAAAGGGCTGATGGCTGTTACGCCTAATGGAGTAGTAGAGGTATTCCCACAACTTATAGGGAAACCGCATCCGTTACCGCAAAATGATGAAACTAAATTCGGCATGGGTATGGTGCTATATACGAAACTACTTACCCACTCTCTTGTGGCAGGTTTTACGAGTAGTCTCAATGAGATAAGTAAAGAGGATTTTTTTGAATTTCTAAAAGATACAGGTACTCATGTCTCGTATTTATATGATAAGTCACTTGTGTTGGTGTATAACAAGTTGTATAGTTTTGCTTATGCCATAGATATGGAATTTTCATATGCAACCAAGTTCCCTGTTAAAATATACTTTGAGGATAATGATGTATCAGACAAAAAGTTTTACTTGTCCCCATACACGGTTAGTTTTAGGTATGCCAGATTTACCAAATATGGGTCGAGAGAACTGCAACATACAGTGTTCCAGACACGCCCTATAAAGATAACGTCAGGTTTGAAATCGTATATCAGGGTGTTGTTGAGGGGGTATTTTAAGAGGGCTGATGCAGATGGCGATAATTACTACGCCACTTTGTTAGTATTAGGTAGTATAGATTGTGAATGTTGGCAGCCAATTGGGTACACAGAGAAATATATTGGCGAAGGCATCCATGATATAGGGTGCGTAACTGATAGAGTATCGTGCAACTATATTATGATAATCTTCTGCGCCCAATTAGAAGATGGTTGCCATTTAGATAAGATAGAGTTAAGTAGTAATAGTAAGTATAACAACAAATTAAGATAGGAGGAACGCTCTGTAGCAAGTGCAATAATTGGAGCGATTAGTATCGCTAGTGGGCTGTTAAGTAGCGGCATAGCATCAAAGAACGCAGGAAAGGCTGCCGAGGCAGCAAGAAAAGAGTATGCACAAAAGGCAGGAATGCTTGATAGGGCTTTTGATAAACAGTACTATCAAGATGTCACACAACGTTCTGAGATACAGGACGTCCTGCGTTTATATCAAGAGAACAGTGACCGTCAAGCGCGGCGAGATAACGCTGTAGCGCAAGTAAATGGTAGCACAGAGGAGCAACAACTGGCAGCGCAAGACAGTCGTAACAAGTCGTATGCTAATGTTCTCGCTGATGTAGCAAGCAATGCGAGCCAGTTGAAAGACTCGTATCTTAACAACTATATACAACAGAGGTTAGGTATAACTAATCCAGAAGCCTCTATATACTCCAATATCTCCAACCAGTGGGCGCAGACTGGTTCTAACCTCATGCAGACAGGGGCAAAAATGTTAGGCAACAGTGATTTTAGTGGTATTGGTTCTGGTAGTATTGGGGGCAATAGTGGAGCAGAAGCCATAAACAAATTAAAATCAGACCCATATTTGAATAGTAGTCCAAAAGGCGTATGAAAAAAGACGAAGACAAAGTAGAAGAGGTTGTTCGACAGGGAGCAACAGAAGGGCAGAACACTGGCACACAGAACTCTGCTACTCAACATAACCAAGATGCGGCAGCCACTGTTGTTGTACAGCCTACAAATGCTACAGCCTCTCGACCTCTCAGTGAGCAGAGAGAGGAGGCAGAATCGGCTACTGCACCTCTCTCTGCACGCCAGTTGCGTTACCAGAGAGAGGCAGACGAAGCACAGAATAGTTATGACAGATTACGCGAGCATTATGATAACCCTTCTAACTCGCAGATAGATGCTGCGATAGGCAGGAATATGTATGCTTTCCAGAGGCAATATAACAAGAGAGGTAACTGGGGGACTGCATTCGGTGCCGGTGCTTTGTTTGGCAGGGTAAATGCCGACACTCACAAGATACTCGAAGAGAACTACCAGCGCCGCAAGGCAGCCAAACAACAAGAGGAGGCTGCTCTTAGGGATAGAAACAGAGTTCTCGCAGTCCTCAAAGACAGCGATGGTAATGATGTTAATGTGACACAAGGGCTGAAACATGATATGGAGATTTGGGGTCAGTCTGTGTCGGATGTCAATAACCTGACACCTCAAGAGGTAGCCACTTTCAAACAAATACTAAGACGCAATGGTGTCATCAAAGATGATGCCACTCCCGTTGGGACAACGGTTATTAGCCAAGGAGAGGCTGGTGCAACACAATCGCTTGTGAGCCTTCTCAACGGTATGCCTAATGCAGATACGTTAGATGACATCTTTGATGCGGTTGGGTTTTATGCAGAAGATGGTAGCCTTCGGTTGCCGCACAAAGAGACTTATGAGGAGATGCTTACGAGAAGGCAGTTGGAGAAAGAGCAGATAGACTACCAGACACAGCAGCGTGAGTTACAGAGGAAGAACAACCGGTTAGGACTTGCAGACCTTGCAGCAGGCTTTGGAGATATGATAAAAGCAAGTAATGGTGCTGTCGTGACGAAGAGGGAGTTTGATAATATGTACAACCAACTCACCGAGCAACAGAAGAGGAATTTCGATACTTATATGGCTCGTATGCAGAAACTGAAAGACGATGCCAAGGCTGCCGCAGATAAGGACAGACAGTATGCTGTCAGGAAAGAAGAACGCAAAGAAGACAAGGACTTCCAGAGAGAGATGAATGATAAACAGTATAACCAACAACTTTCTTTGTTGCTCACTAAGGCTGCTGCTGACGCTGCTACTGATGCAAAAAAACACAATACGTCATTGGGAGTGGAGAAAATCAAGCAAGATGCGAAGAATGGCAATATCGTTTATGGCGGCAAGAAGTACACCATAAGAGATGGGGACTCTATACCATTATACAATGCTTTGTTTGGCATAATGAAAGAAGAGATAAGGAAAGACAAAGATTTATGGGGAGCATTTACGGCTCTTGATAAGGTCGGTACTACTGTAGATAAGCAACAGACTGCCACTATCCTCGCTCTCGCTGCACTTAATAATCCAGACATACAAAGAGGGTTGAGTGATAAAAAGAAAGAGTTAATCAGTTACATATTAAAAAACTACGCCATCGAAGAAGAAAAATTAGGTGGTGGTATTAAAGAAGAACCTTCGGAAGACCCATTGCTAATAAGTCTCGTAGATGCCGCAAATGTGAAAGCAGGGAATACGGTTAAAACTCCAGTATGGGTACGCGAAAACGGTACAATGAATACGCTGCACGATGCAATACATGACAAATAGATGCCACATAAAAAGAATTAGAGAGAAATAACTGTAGTAATTTTACTAATGGTATAAGCAGGATATGAATGAAAAAGAGTTGCGGTCATTTTATGACAATTTAGCAAACAAAAGCGAATATGTAAGAGATAATCTGAGTTACGATACGTTTGAAAAGAGCATGTCTGATGCTACTATGCGTAACCAATTCTATGATGTTGCACGTAATGTAGATAGCAGTCTGTCGAGTACAAATGATTTGTTAGATATTCGATTGGGGTTTAAGACGGAGAAGAAGAATTTCGCTGAACGTGCGGTTGATTGGTTGGATAATAATTTCAAGAAGTCAGAGGAAGAGAGGAAAGCCCAGATGCTAAAATGGGATGAGAAGAAGACAGCCAAAGAGAGGCAGGTAGCAGCGTATAACACTATAGGTCTATCCGAAGATGAGATAGCCTCCAACAAACGCAAGGAGCAGTTGGAGAAGACGATCTATTCTCCAGTAGGGAATGATGGTGTTATCAACTTCAAACCTCAACAGTACGCTTTTGGTGCAGATGGTAAGATTGTATCCTACGACAACCTTGTGGAGCAAGCCCCAAAGACTACATCATTAGAGGAGATAGGAGTAAACCAAGAGCGTAAGGCAGAGTTGGAAGATATAAAAGCCAACCAGCCGAGTTATCTTAGTAGAGGAGAGGAGACTATCGATGATATTGCTGCAAACGCTATGGAGCGAAGTATCAACACGAAGGAGGGACAACAAGCCTACAATGAGATAACCAATAGGTATCTTGAGGAGTTCATACAATCGGATGAGTTTAAGAAAGCAAAGACCTCTGTTCTGCAAGGTAAGATGAAAGAGCAAGATGTCTTGAAGATATTCAATGACACATACGAAGAAAAGATAAACAATGAGTATTGGAGTAAGATTTCGGAAGAGAATGGGCTGATGTCTCCATACATAGACGAGGCTACGGATAGATTGCAAAAGAGGTCTGTCAAGAGGACGTTGGAAGAAATTGAGAAAAGATTTGAAAAAGAAGATATAGAATCTAAAGAAAGAGTACGAAGTTCATTCAAGAATAAATATGGCGCATATCCAGAGGATTTCAAACCTCGTACTTTTGTTGAAAGAATTGATGCATACGATTATCTAAACGAATCGAAAGAATGGGAGAAAAAAAGAGATAAGGAGTTTGTGCGGACTGGTGTTCATAGCGGCTATATGAAAGATATGAGACCAGAACACACTGCGGCAAAAGGTTTTGTTGAAGATACTCGTAAGATTCTTGATGCGGCAGAGAAAGGTAAAGGTTTTTTCTCTGCTTTTGGAGAGACGGCAACCGATGTAGATACATGGGATTTTGGTCTTCATCAACTTATACGCTCATCGGAATTGAAGAAGGCAGTGGATAAGTCTGATAACGGTGAGGAACTGACAAAAGATGAAGAATTGCTATTAGAGGCTGCTACTAACTTCATGGCGGTGTCTGCTTATTATAGTGATAACATAGGTCGTGGTTATAGGGCAGGACAGACTACTGCTGAATCGTTGCCGTTTATGTTGCAGTTTGCTGTGTCGGCAGGTACCATGAGTGCTATTGATGCAGGCGTGCAAGCAGGTGTTAAGAGCGGAGCAAGTGCCATAGTGAGGGGTTTGGAGAGGTTCGCTGTAAAGAAGATGGGTATAAGAACCGCAGTAGGAACAGGTAGCAAGTTCTTAGGAAGCGGTTTTACCAGAACTGCAGGCAAGATTACCTCTGGTGTCGTATCATCTTCCATCAATGCTGCTTTGATGACATCTACCTTTGGGCTACCCAAAGTGATTGAAGGTGCTATCTCTCGTGAGATGGGGGATATACGACCTGTCATTGGAGCAGATGGTAAAACGGTCGTCTATGGTGGCATCGAGGCAGGGACAAAGCAAAGTAGAGAAGAGGCAATGGAAAACGCTATCTTAGACCAATTTATAGAGTACTGGTCGGAGATGGGGTTAGCAAAGACGGTTGAGCCGATAGGTGTTGCTATGCAAGGCACAAAACTATTCTCTAAGTTAGAGAAGAAAGCATGGGTTAGTGGTTTGATGGATATAGCGAACACGCCATGGCTAAAGACTTTGCGTAAGACTACGCAGTTCCACGGTCTATTCGGTGAGATAATGGAGGAGGAAGTTGGTGGGTTACTCCGTTTGGGGACGATGTCTGATGTGAATAGTCTCGAAGAGGCTGGTTTAGATTTGGATTCGCAGATAGATATTGTCTTAGGGCTTGCTCCTACCTCTCTTGCCATTGGCGGTTTTGGTGCGGTATCGCATTATGGCAGTCTATGGTTTAACTCTGCTAAGTTCCGCAAGAGTCTCAAGAGTGATGCTGAACGACAGATGTTCAAAAAGATGATGAAAGAGAGTCGCTCTGGGGCTTTTGGCGAGCAGGCACACGATTTCATTCGCAATGTCTTGATGAATAGCAAGTACACCCAAGAAGAGAAAAAATCTATCTTTGAAGGTACTGTAGAGAAATACAAACAGGTCATCTCTGATGAGTTGGCTTCTCAGCAAGAGAGCCTAAGAGACACCCGTTATGAGAGGCTGTTAGATGATATGGTTAGAGAACGCCAGCATAACGATGGGCATATCTATGAGACTAAGGATAAAGATGGGCGTGCGTTAAATATCGTTGGCGGCAATGTTCGTTTCATTGAGTCGAAAGATGAAGAAGGTAACCCTATCATGGTTGTTGATGTGGCTAATAGTGACAATGACGTTAAGGTGCGTTATATAGACAAGACGAATGGTGTGTCGAAAGAGTTCGCTCTTTCTGTTGCAGACTTGAGTAATGCCGTTGGTATTGCCAAAGTGGATACCTATAAGAAATGGGCATTGGCACAACACAAAGCAACTATCACAGGTGCGGATACTTTCGCATCTGACGGATATGTATATGACACAGAGAGTGGTGGTATTCTCGGAAAGCAGTCCGAGTTGCAAGAAGAAGCCGATGCAGAGGGAAAGGAGTTGGATTGGGACAATAATGATGATGCCGGAGGCTCTATAGTAAGAGTAACCAATAAACGTATTCCTGTGACGATAGACGGCAAGACAGAGAATGTCATTTATTCTTGTTCTGAGATGGTATTGAACGAAGATGGCTCTTTTGATTTAGACAGGTCGAGCCATGTCGTTATGCGTAGAGAGAATGGTAAACCTATCAAAGGCAAAGAGAGACAGACTTATCTCGATGCGATAAACACAACATTACGTGATGAGAAGATAGCAGCAGATAAGAGAGCGCGGGCTGTTGCAGATGCGGCATCACAGGAAGCCACGTTAGGCGATGCTACTCAAAGTAAACCCATACAAGAGCAGAGAGAGCCGACACCCGAAGAGTTGTTAGAACAGGAGAAACAGCAAGTGCTACAGTCTTTGCCTAAGGATAAAGAAGGTAATGTCCTTATTGACAAGATGACCCCAGAGCAGGATTTTGTCTATATGATGGAGACGGAAGGTATAGAGGCAGCAATAGCGGCAGCAGAGGAGCAGATAAAATACGACTTGGGGCAGATACAGGACATAGATGCAGACCAGAAGATGTCGCCGAGAGACAAACGTGGCAAGAGCAAGAAGTTCTCGGACGACATAGAAGGCTATCAAGCGGCGTCTGCCAAGTATGCAGGCGTGGATATAATAGCAAAAATGCAAGAAAATGCAAAAAATCTGTCAGAAAATTTGGATAATTCAGAAAATAGTAGTAACTTTGCACAAGAAGGAGAAAACCAAAATGACACTGGAAGAATACCTACAGAGAATACGGGAGGAAGCAATCAGAATGTGGAGACCAGACAAGGAGGGGATGGAATACTTGGAGGCACAACTTCAACAAACACGGGAATGGCTGACAGCACACCCGATACCTCTGACTTTGGGCGGAGTGTTGGAGGAAGCCTCGCTGATAATGCTGTAACCAACCAATTAGATGAGCAAAACTCGTCAATAGACAACCTATTACAAGCAAAGGGCATACGTGCTACACAGAAGAAAGTAGTACGTGTAACAGCTCAATCTTTCCACGATGCGATTGCACAAGGCAAAGTACACAACGCTATGGGGTGGTGTGTAGATGTGCATGATGTAGCCGATTACGAAAATGATATATGTCTTCTGACGGAAGACGGAAAAGCAGGTATCGCTATCACACCCGATGGTGATATAGTCTCGTTGTTCTCTAACGGCAACGGTGGCGGAGTTGCCAACAAACTCATACCAATGGCTATTGCTATGGGTGGTCGAAAGGCAGATTTCTACATGACCAACAGAAACAATGGTCTTCAAAACTTGTACGCTCGTTTCGGTGCGCAAGTGGTAAGCCAGACACCGTTTGGTGAGGAGTATATGCAAGATAACCCAGAGTGGAAAGCATACGAGGAAAAACTGGCTCAAAAGTATCTTTCCGAAGGTATCTTCGAAGAAGAAGCCCGTAAGAAAGCTCATGCCGAGGCTATCGACCACCCTGTAGGTGCTTGTATATTCCCTGCTACGGCAGAGGAAGCCATCGAGT
>CAVKDW010000077.1:0-4370 GCA_963655075.1 Muribaculaceae bacterium
GGTATTTTGGATTCGCATATTCCACAACATGTTCCCAAATGATATTTAAGGCACACTTTATATTTCCCGATTTCTACGCCTTTCTTACTCAACGGTGTATTACATGTTCGGATAGGATATAGTTTGTGTATAAGTTCTATAACAAGGTCTAACGTATAACCAAAAGTGAAAGGACCATAATATTCTCCTTGTGTTTTGATGATATTACGTGTTTTAAATATACGAGGGTATTCTTCATGAGTGATGCATATACTTGGATAACTCTTTCCGTCTTTTAGGAGAATATTATAGTGCGGTTGATACTTTTTGATTAGATTATTTTCTAGTAGAAAAGCATCTTGCTCACTATTAACAACCATATAACGGATATCCGCGATATGATTGACTAGTTGTTTCGTTTTGAATCGGTCTTGTTCTTTATAGAAATAACTACTCACACGCCTATGTAGATTTTTCGCCTTACCAACATATATAACCTTTCCTGCCTCGTTAAGGAATTGGTATACGCCTGGCTTTTCTGGTAGGTATTGGAGAATCTGTTTTATGTGTTCTTTATTATATGGCATATATACTCATGGAAATCTCGTTTAGGCGGCAAATTAAGTATCAACTTTTTATCCTTAGCAAGATAATAGAGAAGACACTTCAACACTACTGTCTATTGCAGATCTTCCGTTCAGTGCTGATAGTTCAATTATGAAGTTGATGTATATTCTTTTTACTCCAAACTTACGTACCAATTCAAGTGCGGCAGCCATAGATCCTCCGGTGGCGAGTAAGTCATCATGCAATAGTACGACGTCGTCAGCGCTCAATGCGTCTGTGTGCATTTGTATGGTATCGATTCCATATTCTTTTTGATAGCTTACTTGATATGTCTCTGCTGGCAGTTTCCCCGGCTTGCGGATTGGTACAAACCCCGCCCCCAATTTTATAGCCACAGCTGGTGCCAAGATAAATCCTCGAGATTCTATACCAACGACTTTGGTTATTCCATAAGCACGATACAACGCAACAATCTCATCTCGCATCCAACGAATATATTGTGGTTGGCGAAACACGGTAGTTAGGTCTTTAAACATAATTCCTTTTACAGGGAAGTCTGGCACGTTGCGAATGTTCGCAATAATTTCTTTTGTTGTCATATATATCAATATTATTATTTACTTTGCAGCACAATCATTGTTCCACGTGAAACATTCATCTCCCCATCAATATAAGTAATACACTTATATCGTTGGGGCTTACTCCTGGGATATGGCTGGCTTCTCCTATGTTTTTAGGCTGTATCTTTGTGAGTTTTTGCCGCGCTTCTGTACTAAGGGAAAGGATGTCTTTGTAATCGAAATCGTCGGGTATACGTATTCTATCTAGTCGTTGTAGTTTATCAGCAGTCATACGTTCTCGTTGTATATACCCCTGGTATTTAATATTTATTTCCGTACTTTCAATAACTTCTTCTGGTACTCGTTGAATCTTATCGATAGTTTGTTTAAGTTCTGGCAGTATCTCAGCAAGTCCCAGTATAGTAACATTAGGACGCATAATGAGTTCGGCGAGTTTGCATCCGTGCTGCAAGTCCGCATATCCTTTTTTGTTGAGATATGCATTAATATCTTTGGCGTGTACAGTAGTAGCATTGAGTAGCAGTGTAAGTTGTTGTTCAGATTCTTGTTTGTAGCGTAGTAGGTTCATACGGCATGTATTAGCGAGTCCAATATTAAAACTGCGTTTTGTAAGTCGAACATCTGCATTATCTTGTCGTAATAGAATACGATATTCCGCCCGGGATGTGAACATTCGGTAGGGTTCATCCACTCCTTTGGTAACTAGATCATCAATGAGTACACCTATATAGGCTTCATCTCTGGCAAGGGTAAAAGGTGCTGCACCTATCACTTTTTGGTGTGCATTGATACCCGCTACAATACCTTGCCCTGCTGCTTCTTCATATCCTGTTGTTCCATTAATTTGCCCTGCAAAGAATAGGTTTTTTATACGTTTAGTTTCAAGTGTATGCAATAGTTGTGTTGGATCGAAAAAATCATATTCAATGGCATATCCTGGACGATATAGGATGACATCTTCTAATCCCTGTATCGTTTTGAGTGCTTCCCATTGAATATTCCACGGCAGAGACGAAGAAAATCCATTGACATAGTATTCATTGGAGTCCACTCCTTCTGGTTCTAAGAATATCTGGTGTGCATCTTTATCTGCAAAGGTAACTATCTTGGTTTCGATACTTGGACAGTAACGTGGTCCTATGCTTTGGATCTGTCCATTAAATAAAGGCGAATCGCCTAGTCCATCACGTAAGATAGCATGGGTTGACGGATTGGTGTAGGTAATCCAACAACTTATCTGTTTGAGTTCTCGTTGTATAGAATCTATGTATGAGAACTTATGATTGTCACTATCTCCTTTTTGTTCTATTAGTTTGGAGAAGTCAATGCTTCGTCTATCGATACGTGCGGGTGTACCTGTTTTCATCCGGGAAGTAGAGAAACCTAATTGTCGTAACTGCTCTGTCAATCCATAACTAGCAGGTTCTGCAATTCGTCCTCCAGCTATTTGTGCTTTCCCAAAATGAAGACGTCCATTAAGAAATGTCCCATTGGTAAGAATAACTGCTTTTGCCTGAATTGTAATGCCAAGTATAGTCTTGACACCGCATACACAATTATCTTTTAGGATAAGTTCAACTACAACATCTTGCCATATATGCAGTTTATCTATGCTGTTAAGGGTATGTGTCCATTGTTCAATGAACTGCTTGCGATCGCTTTGACTGCGAGGACTCCACATGGCAGGTCCTTTGCTTCGATTAAGCATCCGAAATTGTATAGCACTCTGGTCAGTTATGATTCCCATTTGTCCACCAAGTGCGTCTATCTCTCTGACTATCTGCCCCTTTGCGATTCCTCCAACTGCGGGATTACAACTCATCTGCCCTATCTTGTTCATATCCATCGTTATAAGCAGCGTGTTACTACCCATGTGTGCAGCAGCACTAGCTGCTTCACACCCCGCATGTCCTGCTCCTACAACAATGATGTCATATATAAGATCCATTACATCTATTTATTATATCTATTTCTAACTTTACCTCTATTATCTTATTCTCATCGGGGGAATAAATGCATCTTCAATATGTTTTATCTCTTTGATTTCTTGTGTAGTACTATCTAAGAGAATACCGATTATATCAAATCGAGGTCGAAGATTGATCTTATTCTTTTTTATATATACATTGGCAGCTACTGTCATATGGCGCTTTTTGGTATATCCTACATATTCTTCTGGACGTTTATCTCCAAAAGTGGATGTTCGTGTCTTGACCTCCACAAATGCGATTTCTTTGTGGTTAGTAGCAATAATATCCACTTCAAGGCGTCCGAATCGCCAATTAGTCTCAACAACCCGAAAACCTTTCTTTTTCATCATCTCTACGGCTATTTTCTCTCCGCACGCTCCTATTACATTGTGTTCTGCCATACGTCATTGCATCTTATTTACACGTGCCGCGTCCAATCGAAGCATGATAGATAGCATAATGGAAAATCCCCATAATGAGGAGCCTCCATAACTAAAGAATGGCAATGGAATGCCGATAACAGGTAGTAATCCTAACACCATTCCAACGTTAATCGTTAGGTGAAATAGCAAGATACTTGCTACGGAGTAGGCATATACCATACTGAACTTATCACGTTGCCTCTCCGCAATGTGTATGATGCGTAATATAAGGATGAGGTATAGTATGAGTAATCCTGCAGTACCTAAAAATCCCCACTCCTCTCCAACAGTACAGAATATAAAGTCTGTGTGTTGTTCTGGAACAAATCGTAGCTTGGTTTGCGTGCCTTGTAAATATCCTTTTCCTGCAAATTGCCCTGATCCTATGGCTATAAGAGATTGGTTAATATTATAGCCTGCTCCCGTCGGGTCATCTTTCATCCCCAATAAAACTTCGAAACGTGTTCGTTGGTGAGGTTGTAGTACTTTTCGAAAGACTACATTGCATAGTTGGCATAATGTCACTTCAAAGATGATAAATAGGATTAGCCATCCCATTTTTCTGTGGCGATGGATTATAGAAATTATAGTGGTATATATAACAGTATAAGCAAGGCTTATTATTCCCACAATATTGAAATTGATAGGTAACCATACAGAGAGCAGAACTCCAATGCCATAACATATGACGGTACCACCTAATATGAAGAGCGTATTTCGATAATTTTTATCACGTACGAGAAATGCAATAGCCGTAACAACTTCAATGAGTAGTGTGCTAACAAGATTCCCTATATCACCTACACCTATAGGCATTGCGACATTACCGAGGCGAATAACAATAAGAAAAA
>CAVKDW010000077.1:4380-8034 GCA_963655075.1 Muribaculaceae bacterium
GAACGATACTGATTATCCCAAGCATGAGAATAATTCCAGACATACCTATTCGATAGAATACAAGCATAAAGGAAAGAAAAACTAAAGCTGTGCCTGTATCACGTTGTGCTAGCATTATAATAAGCATAGGTACTGCTACTATAGCAAAAGGTATCAATAGGTCGCGCCAATCACGAAGTCTAAACTCATATCTGCCTATGTACTTAGCTACAGCTAATGCTGTTAAACTCTTTGCAAATTCGGCAGGTTGAAGTCGTACAGGACCGATCGGTATCCAAGAATATGAACCTTTTGTATCGGAAGCAAGTAAAGGCGTAATGGCGAGTAGCAAGATCATAGTTGCATATAGGATGTAAGCAATCACGTTATATGTCTTTTCATCAATGAGCATGACAAGTCCTCCTACGATAATTGCAGTGACTATCCATATAAATTGTTTTCCTGCGTAGTTGGAAAAATCAAAGATACTTGTTTGTTCGAAGGAATAACTAGCTCCGTATATATTTACCCAGCCAAAGAGTGCGATAATGCAAAACAACAGTATCGTCCACCAATCTATACCTGATATGATACTTCTATTCTTATTCATACCTATTCATTAAGTTGGTCGTTTTTATACGTTCGTATAGCCACGTCCTACCTATTTCGCCAGTTAGATACTGTTCCATAATGAGGCTGGCTATAGGACAAGCCCATGTGGCTCCAAAACCCGCATTTTCCACAGCAACTGCTACGGCTATCTGCGGATTATCTATAGGAGCAAAACCTATGAATAAGGCATGGTCTTTGCCATGTACATTCTGTACGGTACCTGTTTTCCCACACATTTGTAATTCTGGTATATTATACCATCTACCAGTACCATTGGTCATCACACGAGCCATTCCTTGTTGTATAATATCAAAGTGAGTTGAGTCAATACGTGTTGTATGTGCATGCAATCTCATTGAGTCGGTTCTGTTAAGATGTGGAGTGATATAATATCCTTTATTGGCCACAGCGGCAGCTATATTAGCCAATTGCAGAGGGGTGACTAAAATTTCTCCTTGTCCTATAGATAATGAGCGAATAGTAATAGCTTTCCAACCCTTGTCCCCATAGACTCTATCATAAAAGTCTGCGGATGGTATATATCCGGATGCTTGTTCACTGATATCTGTGTCACTGAATCGTTGTCCTAATCCAAAACTAATAACATCTTTCCGCCATTTTTTGTAGTTTTCTTTGAATGCTATATGTCCATCGTCATATCCTTCTTGTTGTAATAAATCACGAAAAACTGCCCAGAAATATGGATTACAACTTTGTTCTATTCCTTCTTCAAGAGAAACTGGACTTCCATGGTTGTGGGTACACTTAATGGGTGTTGATTGTGGTCCATTGCAGGGATATTTTGTTGTTTTTGTTAGAATTCCCTCTTGTAGTCCTATAAGTGCCTGTAATATTTTGAAAGTAGAACCCGGTGAATATTGTGCTTGTGTGGCTCTATTCATCAATGGCTTATTGGGGTCCGTCAGCAGTTTTTGATAATTAGCAGACCTCTCTTTCCCCACAAGTAGGTTAGGGTCCCAACAAGGGGCACTAGCAATTGCTATAACCTCTCCTGTCTTAGGCTCTATAGCAACGACACTACCCACTTTATCCTTAAGTAATTCCTCTGCTAATTGCTGTGTTTTTCTGTCAATACTGAGATAAAGATCTGTACCTGCTCGGGCTTCCCTATCCAGTTCTCCGTCTTGATATGAGCCTTGGATACGTCCCCTAAAGTCTCGCATAAGTACGTTCATCCCTTTCTCCCCACGCAATTGTTTCTCATAAGTTCGTTCTATTCCATCACGTCCAGCATAGTCTCCTATTGTATAGTATGGATCATTATCTATATCTTTCTGATTAACTTCGCCTACACTCCCCAATACATGCGAGGCAATAGGATATGTATAGTTGCGTAATGTTCGATAGTGAATGGAGACGCCTGCGAACTTATACAATTCTTGTTGTAATTGTGCTATCTCTTGTTGGCTCAACATGGAAATAAGTGTTTGTGGTGTATAGCGTGAGTACCCCCTATTTTTCTTTTTATCACTGATATTCTGTAAACGCTCTATAAAGTCCTCTGTTGAGATGTGTAATGCATTGCAAAAAGACAGAGTATCAAAGTCTTGTTCCATTTCTTTTGCTATAATGGAAACCTCGTAAACAGGTTGGTTGGTCACAAGTAATTCACCTTTTCTATCATATATGAGTCCACGTGCAGAAAAGACTATTTGCCGGAGTTGTGCGTTTTTCTCTGCTTTCTCTTGAGTTGATTGATCAATAACTTGGAGACTAAATAAACGTATGATGTAAACGAGCACTACTACAATAGCAATTCCCGATATAATCCATTGGCGCTTATAAAATCTATCATTAAGCATCTTTCATCGTCTGAGGCTATCGTAGCCAAGAATAACTATTAATGTCATCATGCTACTGATAAGTGTCTGTAGTAATATTAACCACCAATTTTGAAAGTTCCATGCTTCTAAAGTAAACACGAGTAAATGATGTATGAATGTCAATGTGATGGTACATTTTATGTATTCAATTCTTCCAATAGTCAATCTATTCACACTATCTGTTACTCTTTCAACGTCTTGCACGAGATTATGCAGTAATATCGGTCGTAAAAAACTGAGCACTACGCAAGCTGCCATGTGTACACCTATAGACGAATACCATATATCTATGATAATCCCCACTGAGGCTCCTATTAGCATCTCTGTCCAACGCGGTAAATTAGCTGGTAGATTGATAAGAAACAGAATATACATCATAGGGAAACACCAACCAGCTATCTGTATGCGGTTGAAAAGCAGTACTTGTAGTATTAACACAAGTAGTAATTTCCCTATTTGTTTAATCCATCCCATAGTATATGGTCCTTGGATAGTTGTGTATTATAGTTATGGAGAACTTGCACATATTCCAACTGTTTATAGTCTATGAATAGTCGTAACGTAGTATGGTGATAGTTGTCCGTGTCGCTTAATATAGTCTCTTCTACTACGCCTACTAAGATCCCCTGAGGAAATATTGGTGTTAGTCCACTAGTTACAACAGTATCTCCTCTGTTGACAAGTATATGCCTAGATATATCGGTGAGCTGTACATGATAACAATCGTGTCCTTTCCATTGCGTTCCACCTATTTGTGCATTTGTTTTGAGTCTACAACTAATATTCATCTGTGTGTGAATGAGAGGAACAACAAGTGCATATTTTTCTCCTACTGTGCTGACAATACCTACCACGCCATCTTTACCAACAACTCCCATATCGGGTGTGATTCCATCACGTGCCCCCTTGTTAATAGTTATATAGTTATGTTGTTTATTGGTAGTTAACCCAATGACTTTTGCGGGTATATATTCCCAGTTGAGGTGTGAATAGATGTATTGGCTGTCACGTTCAGTATTATGTTCGTAACAATTAGTTTGGAGCATCAATTGTGTTTTAAGTTGAGCATTCTCCGCTGCAAGTTGTTCATTCGTGTCATGTAAGTGAAAATAGTCGTTGATAGACGTTTGTGCATTTTGTAGACTTGCTATGATACGGTTTGCAGATGTCCACGCCACACTATGTTGATATATGTGTGTAGTACCTATCAGTATAAACG
>CAVKDW010000078.1:0-7835 GCA_963655075.1 Muribaculaceae bacterium
GTTGGATAGAGCAACAGCCTTCTAAGCTGTGGGTCTCGGGTTCGAATCCCGACCGGATCACTAAAGTATAATCAGATATAGACCGTACGGTAAACCTAAATCGTAATCCGTATAGTCTGTGCATCATAATAAATTCTATGCGTCAACTAAAAATTACTAGATCAATCACGAATCGTGAATCAGCATCCCTGGACAAGTATCTTCAAGAGATAGGTCGTGAGAATCTGATATCAGTGGACCGTGAGGTAGAGTTGGCAGGTCGTATCCGTAATGGAGACCGTGCAGCCTTAGACGAACTGACACGTGCTAATCTTCGTTTCGTCGTCTCTGTAGCAAAACAGTACCAAAATCAAGGATTGAGTCTTCCTGACTTGATTGACGAGGGGAACTTGGGACTGATAAAAGCAGCAGAGAAATTCGATGAGACACGTGGGTTTAAGTTTATTTCTTATGCAGTATGGTGGATCCGCCAGTCTATTTTACAAGCATTGGCTGAACAGTCCCGTATTGTACGGCTTCCTCTCAACCAGGTAGGTTCACTCAACAAAATTAACAAGGCTTATCAGCGTTTCGAACAAGAACATGAACGTAGGCCTAGTGCCGAAGAATTGGCGGAAGAGTTGGATATTCCGGTGGACAAGATTGCCGATACGCTGAAGATGTCTGGCCGCCAAGTAAGTGTCGATGCTCCTTTTGTTGAGGGGGAGGATAACTGCTTGATTGATGTGATGATCAACGAGGACTCGCCTAACGCCGATCACACGCTGATTAACGAATCCCTTTCGAGAGAGATAGAGCGTGCCCTATCAGCCCTGACACCTCGAGAGGCAGATATCATCCGCGAGTTCTTTGGCATAGGTGTACCAGAGAAGACATTGGAGGAGATTGGTACAGAGATGAAATTAACCCGTGAACGTGTTAGGCAGATCAAGGAGAAGGCGATCCGTAAACTGAAGACAGGTACACGCAGCCAAGTGCTACGTACCTATCTTGGATAAACGGCTATATTACATAATCATCGTGCCAAGACTACCCCCACCATAGGGTAGTCTTTCTATTGTGATATAAGACAGCAACAAAACAGCAGTCCGACATAAAATAATGTCAGACTGCTGAGTACGATAAATGCTTCCGTAAAAGAAATATAGTAAAGCACCCTATCAGCGCAGAGAGAACTATATCTCGTAGTCAACTGCAGCACGCGCCGAACGGCACTTACTGATGTAGGCTGCGACCTTGAGATGTTCTGGGTGGTTCTGGTAGGTATCGACATCAGCCCATGAGCGGAAAGTACAGAAGAGGCAGATGTCGTAGTCCGTCTTCTTGCTGTTGGGGATATTGATACCTACTTCCTCGTGGACGAGGACATCAATCTTATCCTTGAGGGACAAAAGCCCGTTTTTGATGATTTGGGCATTCTCTATCTTGGTGTGTCCTTCGGCCTCGTCTAATAGACGGAAAAATACTACGTGTTGTATCATAACTTGTTATGCTTGTTGTTACCAGATAGATACTCGGTTAGCGGGAGCGAGATAGAGAGGAGATGACTCGGTGACATTCCAAGCTTCGTACCATGCGTTGATATGGGGTAGGGCACCATTGACGCGCCAGCGACCGAGTGAGTGAGGGTCAGACTTGGTGCGGTTGAGTATCTCCTCGGGACGGATATTCCCTGCCCATACGTTCGCATAGGCGAGGAAGAAACGCTGTTCGGGAGTGAAACCATCGACAGTGTTCAGTCGTTGACTCTCGGGTTTGTTGGCTTCATTCTCAGTGAAAGCTTGGAAAGATATCTGTAATCCGCCGTGGTCAGCGATGTTCTCACCGAGTGTAAAGGCACCATTGGCGTATACGCCTGGAGCGACTTCGATAGTGTTGAAGTAGTCTGCCATGACCTTGGTACGGGCATCAAAACGTGCCTTATCCTCTTCTGTCCACCAGTTAGCCATGTTACCATCCTTGTCGAACTGGCATCCTTGGTCGTCGAACCCATGTGTCATCTCGTGTCCGATGACTACACCGATAGCACCGTAGTTGAAGGCATCATCGGCTTCCATGTCGAAGAACGGATATTGTAGGATACCGGCAGGGAAACATATCTCATTGCTGGATGGGTTATAGTAGGCGTTGACGGTCTGTGGCGTCATGTGCCATTTGCCCTTATCCACGGGTTGACCGAGTTCGGATAGTGCGTAGTCGTGCGCCCAGAGAGCAACGTTCTCGAGGTTCTGGAAGAGACTGAGGTTGGCATCGATATCCAGTTTGGAGTAGTCGCGCCACTTATCGGGGTAACCAATCTTGATGGTGATGGCATTGAGTTTCTCGACAGCCTTATCTTTGGTTGCGTCGGACATCCACTCAAGGGCTTGGATACGCTCGCCGAGAGCGTGTTGGAGGTTCTTCACGAGAGCGAGCATACGCTGTTTGTTCTCCTTTGGGAAGTATTTCTTGACGTACATCTGTCCGACAGCCTCACCGAGTGTGCCGTTGACGATGCTCACACTACGTTTCCATAGTGGGCTTGGCTCCTGGCGACCGGAGAGGATTGTGCCGTAGAAATGAAAGTTCTCGTTGTATATCTCGCTATTGAGATAAGCGGCAGCACCATCGAGAACTTGCCATGTAAAGAGTGTCTTGATATCTTCGAGTGGTTCCTCATTGAGCAGTCGGGCTGCTTCTTGGAGGTGTGGTATCTGTCCAATAGAGAGACTGTCGATATGTACGCCCATAGCGTTGAAGTAGGTCTTCCAGTCGATTTGCGGAACGAGTTCCTGCAGTTGAGCGACAGTTAACTTGTTATAGTTGGCTTGTACATCACGTAGTTGTACGTTGTCGAAAGCAGCAGTGGCGAGACGCGTCTCAAGGCGAAGTACGGTAGCAGCACGCTTGGCAGCGTCATCAAAACCGAAGAGTGCGAACATATTCTCGATATGTTTGACGTACTCATTGCGGATGTTGGTGGTAGTCTCATCTGTATCAAGGTAGTACTCTTTCTCTCCGAGGGCGAAGCCTGCTTGGTACTCGTTGAGAATGTTCATCGAGGAGTTGAGAGCATCGGCATCCACATACATAGCCCAAAGGGAGTAGTCTCGCGCCTTACCCAGTGCCTCACTGAGTTGGCTGCGGTCAGTGATGGCGGCTATCTCGTTGAGAAGCGGTTGGACAGGTGTGATGCCCTCTTGTTCGCGGCGGGCGGTGTCCATCATAAGGTTGTAGATATCGCCAATCTTCTGCTCAATAGTGCCGTGTTTATGCTGTTTGCTGGCGATGTCCTGGATAAGCCCGTTAACCTGCTCAAGATTGTTGAGAGCGAGTTTATCGAAAGAGCCGAAACGACTGTACTCGGGCGTAAGCGGATTCTGCTGCATCCATCCGCCGCAAGCATACTGGTAGAAGTCATTCTGAGGGACAGCTGTGGTGTCGAGATTAGCGAGGGAGATGCCCGTAGTCTGTGGTTTATTACATGCTGTAAGAGCCATAATAGATAAAATAGATATGAAAAGTTTCTTGTTCATATTGTATATTGGATTATGTTATTGCGGACAAAATTAGTGCTAATTTGCAATATGTGCAAATATACCTTTGCTACTAATATATGGAAAAGGTGTTGCACATCTGTAGTCAATAATGATATTTATATTGTTGCACAATAGTGTAATAATATGACTTTGATACTCTTATAGACGCTCGTTAATTAACACAAGTGCGGTCATCGCTTCCACTATAGGCACAGCACGTACTGCTACGCAAGCATCAAACCGACCATGACGAATCTGCTCGTTATCGGAACAGAGCGCTTGCAAAGCCTTTGGCGTAGAGGGGGTGGGCTTGAATACGCAACGAAAAATAAGTGGAGTCCCGTCTGTGATACCTCCAACCATACCCCCAGACATAGTATTAGCCTTACTGCCTGACATGCCAACTCCGGCAAAACCTGAACCATAGTCAAACCCCTTACAAGCATTGATACTCATCATCGCGTATGCTAAATGACTCTGTAATTTGTCGAAGATAGGCTCACCAATACCTATAGGCAACCCTATTACCTTACACTGTATGATACCACCTATACTATCTCCCTGTCTTTGGATGGTTGCAATATATGAGTTAAAAAACTCCTCCCTTGTCTCTTCACCTACTTGAACCAATTGGGCATGTATATGGATACCACGTAATGCCAATAATTGACGTGCGATACATCCTGCTACAACGCGTCCTGCTGTCTCACGAGCAGAAGCACGCCCCCCTCCTCGCCAATCACGAATACCGTATTTGTGCGCATAGACCCGATCGGCATGACCAACACGATAGTGATGCTTCAACCAGTCGTAGTCTTCAGAACGCATACTCGTGTTGCGAATGATAAAAGCAATAGGCGTACCTAAGGTCACACCATCCAATACACCACTGAGCCACTCCACCTCATCAGACTCCTCCAATGCACGAAGTGATACTCCGGCACAACACCTTTGACTACGACCCGAACGACGATCTAACTCTCGACGAATCATATCTAAGTCAATAGGAATGCCCGCAGGAACACCATCCAACACACCGCCTATAGCACGACCATGAGACTCTCCGAAAGATGTGAAAACGAACTCTTTACCAAAACTATTCATGTGTAACGGAGTGGATTAGACTGTGACGGATGCGATTGACGTTATGGTTCATTATGTGACGACCCAAATGACGATAAGCAAAACGCTTAAGACCATGCATATCTTGCTGATGGCTACCAAATAACTCGTCAGGACAATCAAAAATACCAAAATCCTGATTGATACCATCACGTTGGATATAAGTGTTACAACAGTTGAAATCTATAGGCGGATTCATAAAATCTGAGATAGCCACACCATACCCACAGAAACTACCATCTGCATTAGGAAGAAATCGGTGTTGCAAGGCGCGTAAATAAAGACTATCTAAAATAAAACCCTCTAACTCATACCACCGGTCATCTTGCCATACCTCTACCCAACTGTGAAAAACATTGTTCGGAGCCTTGCGATAAACAAGACCCGTCATAGCACCATATTGTAAATGCTTGTCTATCGTGAAACCGTGTACACGACAAGGGATATGACAGGCACGCAAAAGTGCCATGAACAACGTTCCTTTCGTATTACACTGCCCATAACCATCAGACAATACGCGCGACGCAGGAATAGCATCATCTATATTGTAACCAAACAATATCTCATCACGAACAAAACGATAGATAGATTGTGTTCGCTCACGTTCTGACATAACTAACCAACAACGGCTTTGTACGAGAGTTTGTATGGACGCGTGATGGTAATCTAACATACGAGTGGAGACTAAGTATTTCTGCATAATACAAGTATAATCAGAGGTTATTGATATGGGTTATATGACATGCCAGATACTCTTGTTCCGGCTGTGCTGGGGTAGGGTGTAACTCGGCTTTGTCGAGAAGGTGTAAATGTTCTAAATCCATGATTGTGCTATAACCGCTACGAGCAATGATGTGCTTCGCTGCTAATAGTACTCTACATAATTCCGAGTCGTCTATATGGGGAACAAGGGTTATATTATCAAGCACAATACGAGTACGAGGAGCAGCAACTACCCCCCGTACCAATAAAACTTGCTCGGAGTGATGAGCATAGCGATTGAGAATACTGTTCTCAAACTTCGTACGATAAGGTTCGGGACCGGATATCAAAACAACGATGTCATAAGATATTGCACTGTCCTTGGTATCACATGACTCCAAGCGTGACAGCGGACCTATGTACCGTATTCGATTATCATCCTTACCTCCATGACTCAGTGCCCCTGATAAGTTATGTGTTACTGAAGCATAGTCTGGTACCCATACTTCATCATAGCGATGGTAGATATTGCGATGCAGAGCGCATACAAGAGGTTGCAAGAAACGCAACCGGCGAGGCATGCGTACATATAACTGGTGAGTCATGTAAACACACCGTGTATGGCGTGAGAAGAGCCCAAACCGATTATCTGATATGACAAGGTCGAAATGCTCTACGGCAAGCAACGAACGCAACCTATAGTGATCCAATAACGTGAAGTAAACTAATTGTGGTATAGTACGCAGATAGAACCCGCGCTGATCCGGCAGAGATGAATAGCGTAAATGTAACGGAGCCAAATGAATATAACGCAAATCTGGGAATGCCTGACGCAATCGCAACAAACTATCTCCGTCCCCGCCCAACACCACCTCATCACCCGCTGTAAGATGCTGGCGGACGAGAGGAATACAACGGGTAGCATGCCCTAATCCCCAATTAAGTGGTGCTATAAGTATCTTCATGCGCTTACAATCACATCATACCCCTGTTGACGAAGAGGAGCAGCAATGCGCTGCATATCTTCCACGGACACTTTATAGAGTGTCTTAACAGGCGTAGCACGATCAATGACATAGAGCATAAGTTGTCGAGGACGTAGAACATCTACTGCATGGTACCAAGCCTCTAACTCGGTAGGAGTTGTGTTGTCGATGACCTGACCTTTATGCTCGCCTCGTAAGAAACAAGTCTGCAAAGTGAAATCTCCATAAAATTGACTGAGCCAGTCCATTATCTGACGAACAGAGAGATCTTTGTTGACAGGCTGATCGATAGCATGCATAGTACTGTCAATAGCAGAGTCTAACTTGAGTATCCTGTTATCACATAAACGTAGTGCTCTCACCACATCACCACGCCCTAACTGTGTAGAGTTACTAAGCACAGAAACTTTGGCATTGGGATAATATCGGTCGCGTAGAACACATGTGTCCTCAATGATACCTGAGAAATCAGGATGCAACGTGGGTTCACCGTTACCACTAAACGTGATAACATCTATAGCAATACCTTCTTGCTGTATTGCCTGTAAACGAGTACAAAGAGCCTCCTTAACTTCCTGACGGGTGGGTAATACAGGGTGGTTAACAGGTTGGTTAAAACCGCACTCGCAGTACACACAGTCAAAAGTACACAACTTATTGTGCAGAGGCATAAGTTCTATACCTAAGGAAACACCTAAACGACGTGAATGAATAGGACCATATACAATACTTGAGAATAACATAGTTAGTTAGTTATGACTCTGTTCCCTAATGCTTTACATAACTGTTGCCGTATAGCCAACAACTGTGGTTGCTGCTCCAAGATGGTACGTATCAACTCCCAGTTATTACTCTCTTGTGCCTCACGTAGCATATTCTGCATAGCATCTATATGCTCATTGACAACTGTGTATTTGAGTTCAAGGAGCAAGCGACTAACCAAATCGGGCAATCTGTCTGCATCAGTCTCTATGACCACTTCTTGCTGCACATTTTCTGAGATACTCTTTTTCCCATAGATAGTACTTAACTGATACCGGTCCGCTATGAGTTGGACGGCCAATTGACTGATAGCTATATCGGGGTGGTGCTGAAAGAATGTTGATGCCACAAAAGCAGGGTCACGATTATGAGCTATATACTCATCAATGATGCGTTGATAAAGAGGCGTAGCAACCTCTATATTATCGTTACGTAACTCATTGATGATAAACTCTCCTACTTGGCAAGGAGTACTGTCATCACTGACTTGTAGCATACACTCGCCATAGCGGACTATTACCTGAATAAGGTTGAGAATGTTCTTCTCTTTGGTAGAGAGACTATTGCTATCACTGCGATAGGGGACGGAGGATATCAATGCCCCATCTTCGGTTGGCTCAGTAGTGTCTTGCCTACGCACTGCCTTACGCTTGGCTCGCTCCTCTTCAGCACGCTGACGTACCTCTCCTACCTTGTCTGTCAGTAAGTTCTCTTGTATCGACAAAAAAGATGCACAATCCTTAAT
>CAVKDW010000079.1:0-7696 GCA_963655075.1 Muribaculaceae bacterium
TGGAGTGCTTCTACGAAATAACACAATAATGTTGCACTTGCTTGTTGAATTCACCTGTATGATGTAGGGTTGTTGAAGATTAAAAATGATAAGTTTTTGAAGAGATTAAGATCAGGTTAAGGTCTGCTCAAGATCGGCTTATGTTCTGCTGAAGGTCAGCATGTGTTGTTTGATGTGCAATGTTTAATTTTTGATGTGTAATTGCATATCGGCTGCTGCGTCATATCCGACAATTATGATGCAGTCGCACTGCCATATATCAGATATCCGGTTATTCCTGCCAATACAATCAACAGGATGGGGTGTGATAGTATTCCTATCACGTTTTTTATTTGCTTATTCGTTTTGTCTGTCCATTGTGGCAGGATAGTGAAAAGGCATACTATGGCAAATATCAACCAGCTGCGCCAGTCTATAAAACTGGACGGTGTCATCAGACATAGTGCTGCAGCGGCGATCAATCCTAACACGGATATCCGTAATGTATGCATTGTGTTTTGGAAATAAGTGCTATGTTGGAACTTGGTATTCAGCAGGAAGTATATCTTACACAACGCTAACATTATCACCAGACTGGGTAACACGATGGCAAATGTAGCGATGGCACTCCCGAGCACGCTCCCTGTAGTTGTATAACCTACGTACGTAGCGCAGTTGATACCTATCGGACCAGGAGTGACTTGGCTCACTGCTACGATATCTACGAACTCTGATTGGGTCATCCATCCACGTGACTCTACCTCATGCTGTATCAATGATAAGATAGCCAACCCTCCACCGAACCCAAAGAGACCTATCTTGAAGAAACTGAGGAACAACTGTAGATAAATCATCTTGTTCTCCTTTCTTTCAGCCATGTATAGGTCAATGTCACCACGATAGTCACCATGATGATCCATACAGGTGACAGTCCGCCTTGCCATATCAACAATGCTCCTGCGATAGGTATAAGGGCAGTAGACCACGATATCTTTGCGCTCTTGGCCATCTTACACAATGGTGAGGCTATCAATGCTACAACTGCCGGGCGTATCCCCTTAAACACAGCCTCTACTGCCGGTGTATCTTTGAAATCTTGGAACAGCATTGCGATGAGTAGGATAATGAGGAACGAGGGTAGTACTGCACCAAGCACTGTTGCTATGATACCACGCCAACCATTTATACGCCAACCTATAAAGACGGCCGAGTTGACGGCTATCAGTCCGGGTGCAGCTTGAGCCAATGCTATCATATTCATAAACTCTTCTTCCTCTATCCAGTGTTTGTTGTCAACCACCTCTCTTTGTATCAAAGGAAGCATGGCATACCCCCCTCCCAGAGTAAATGTGCCTATCTTTAGGTATGTCCAGAACAACTCAAAGAGTAATCGCATTGTCCTTATTTCTCACGAATCTGCTGTTTAATAAACTTAACTAACATATTGATAGCGGCATTGTTATGTCCACCTTGTGGGATAATAACATCTGCATATCGTTTGCATGGTTCTATAAACTGTTCATGCATAGGTTTTAGTACACGCTGATAACGCTCCATCACTATTTCTGTTGTCCTTCCGCGTTCCACTATGTCGCGCTGTATGACACGTATCAGTCTATCATCTGCATCCGCATCTACGAATATCTTCAAGTCCATTTGTTCGCGCAAATGATAGTCACGCAACGCCATGATTCCCTCCACGATTATTATCTCTCGAGGTTCGATATGCACGGTTTCTTTCTGGCGGGTACAAGTGAGATAGTCATAAATAGGTTGTTCTACCGCTTTACCACTTTTCAGTAGTTCAATATGTTTGACCAATAACGGCCAATCAAATGCGTCTGGATGATCAAAATTGATGTTTTGACGCTCCTCCAAGGGGACGCTACTACTGTCTTTGTAATATGAGTCTTGTGGGATAACTACGACCTCTCCCTTGGGGAGACGTTCTGATAATTTCTTAACAACCGTTGTTTTTCCCGAGCCGGTTCCGCCCGCTATACCGATAATAAACATACCTAATATGATGGGATTGATGTTCGCCTTCGGACCACAAAGATACTGCTTCCTTCTTGATTACGCAAATTCCCATACGAAAAATCAAGTGGAAATGTGCAGATTTGCATATCTGTAATTTATTTTATACCTTTGCACTCTAAATTGTGTGGGGTGTTCTATCTGACAAAATGGCACACTTCAGCAAGGGTAAGATAGTAACCATTTTTATATAAACAATCTTGTTTCGGATACATACATGAAAGAAGTCTCTACAAAGAAACTATTGGAAACCATTATTGAAGGTATACAAAACCGCAAAGGACACCGTATTGTCGTTGTTGATATGCGCCGATTGAAAGATGCTCCGACTGATTATTTCATTATCGCAGAGGGGAACTCTAACACTCAAGTGGTGGCTATTGCAGACGAGGTAGATGACCATGTACGAACCACTACACATATACATCCGATGGCTGTCGATGGAAGAGATAATGCGGAGTGGATAGCAATGGACTATGGCACGATATTTGTCCATATCATGCAACGTGAACCACGTACATACTACGATATAGAACATCTATGGGCTGACGGAAAAATCACTGAGATCCCAGAAGAATAACTCCTAAACATTAACTCAATTAAACAGGACATGGATAACCAACAATCAAACACCAATCCTAAACAACCGCAGAAGCCTAAACGATCACGATGGGCATGGGTTTATTACGTTGTTATGTTTGCACTGATAGTGCTATTGTTCAACCCCTTTGGTAATGGACGGGGGGTGCAAAAGGATTTGAGTTACACCAAGTTCAAAGCGTACATAGAGAACGATGCGGTGGCATCGCTTGTTGTTAGCGATGACAATACTGCGAAAGCGAAGATACGTCCGGAAAGTTATGCTATCGTTTTTGGAGAACGCGAAGCAGGGGAGGATGTGAAAGGTGAACTGACAGCACTCATCCCCTCGGTGGAGGAGTTTAGCAAGTATATTGACCAAGTGAACGACACTCGTCGTGCACAAAATAAGGCATTGATAGATGTTAGTTATACAAAGTCACGGGATTATTGGTATCTGATATTGGTCAATGTGCTGCCTTTTGTGCTGATAGTGCTATTCTTTGTATGGATGAGTCGTGGTATAGGTGGTGGAGCAGGTGGTGCAGCGAATATCTTCGGCGTTGGCAAAGCCAAGGCTCAAGTGATTGATAAGGATAAAAGAGATAAGGTTACGTTCAAGGATGTGGCAGGCTTGGCAGGTGCTAAGCAGGAGGTTGAGGAGGTTGTCTCTTTCTTGAAAGACCCGAAGAAATACACTGACTTGGGAGGCAAGATACCCAAAGGCGTACTGTTGGTAGGCCCTCCGGGTACAGGTAAGACACTGCTCGCCAAGGCGGTGGCCGGTGAAGCGAACGTACCGTTCTTCTCGATGTCGGGTAGCGACTTTGTGGAGATGTTCGTTGGCGTGGGTGCCAGCCGTGTGCGTGACTTGTTCCGTCAGGCAAAAGAGAAGGCTCCGGCTATCATCTTCATTGATGAGATAGATGCCGTAGGTCGTGCTCGTGGGCGGAACTCGTTCCCCGGAGGCGGCAATGATGAGCGTGAGTCTACACTGAACCAGTTGCTGACGGAGATGGACGGCTTCGGCACGAACTCTGGAGTCATCATCTTGGCGGCTACTAACCGTGCCGATGTGCTTGACCCGGCGTTGTTACGTGCTGGACGTTTTGACCGACAGATACACGTAGAACTTCCTGACCTACAGGAGCGTAAGGAAATCTTCGAGGTACATCTCAAACCGCTGAAGATTGATAACACGGTGGATGTGAACTTCCTCTCGAAGCAGACACCAGGCTTCTCGGGGGCAGATATCGCTAATGTCTGCAATGAGGCCGCCCTTATCGCCGCCCGCAATAGCCACAAGAGAGTTGGCAAACAGGACTTTATGGATGCTGTGGACCGTATCATCGGAGGCTTGGAACGTAAGAATAAGATCATGACGGAAGAAGAGAAGCGTTCCGTGGCTTATCATGAGGCAGGACACGCCACTATCTCATGGCTGCTGCGTTATGGCAACCCGTTGGTGAAAGTGACTATCGTACCTCGCGGCATAGCCTTAGGGGCTGCATGGTACCTACCGGAGGAGCGTCAGTTGACCAACAAAGAGCATATCTTGGATGAGTTATGTTCGCTATTAGGTGGTCGTGCCGCAGAGGAGCTGTTCCTGCAACAGACTTCTACGGGTGCGCTGAACGACTTGGAGCGGGCTACGAAGCAGACGTATGCTATGGTGGCTTACTACGGTATGTCGGATAAGTTGAAGAACGTCAGTTTCTACGACTCTACAGGGCGTTACGAGTACGGGTTCTCGAAGCCATATTCCGAGAAAACAGCAGAACTGATTGACAAAGAAACGTCTGCTATCATCGCTACACAGATGGAGCGTGCTAAAAAGATACTGCAAGAGAACGCTGCAGGACATAACCAGATAGCGCAACTGCTGATAGAGCGAGAGGTTATTACCTCCGAAGATGTGGAGGCTATATTGGGTCCGCGTCCATGGAAGAGCCGCGAGGACGAGATAATAGAAGCCAACGAGGCATTGCATAATGCAGAAGAGGATGCGGAGAAGAACGAGAAGAGCAAAGAGGATAAACAAGACAATAACCAGTAATAGAATTATTATGAAAAGATTGATTTTCGGCACCTTGGTGCTGGCGTTAGGTATCACAGCCTCAGCGCAACAACCGTTACCAATCGACTCGGCCGTGCGGGTAGGACATCTTGACAATGGACTAACGTATTATATCCGTCATAACGAATACCCGAAACAGCGTGCTGAGTTCCATATCGCACAGGCTGTGGGGGCTATTCTCGAAGAGGATAACCAAAATGGCTTAGCCCATTTCCTCGAACACATGGCATTCAACGGCACAGAGCATTTCCCCGGTAAGGGTATCATCGAATACTTCGAGTCCATCGGTGTGAACTTTGGTGGCAATATCAACGCCTACACCTCGTTGGACGAGACTGTCTATCGCCTCTCGGACGTGCCGACTTATCGTGAGGGCATTATTGATTCAGCACTGCTTGTGATGCATGACTGGGCAAGTGGATTGTCGTTACTGCCGGAGGAGATTGACGCGGAGCGTGGGGTGATACGTGAGGAATGGCGGACAGGTGCTAACGCCGAACGCCGTATGTGGAAGGCAATTAACCCACTTAAGTATCCTAATAGCCAGTATGCCAAACGTGATGTGATAGGCGACACCGCTGTCATCAACAACTTTGCTTACGATGACCTGCGTTCTTACTATCATAAGTGGTATGGTCCGGACAACCAAGCTATTGTAGTAGTTGGAGATATTGATGTGGATGCTGTTGAGGCAAAGATTAAGGCTTTGTGGGCAGACGTGCCTGCTCGTGAGAATAGAGGTGAACGACCATTATATTCGGTAGAAGACAACAAGGAGCCAATAGTGGCTGTCATCACTGACAAAGAGGCGCAATATACTCGTATCAGGCTGGAGTATAAGAAAGACAAACTCCCGAAAGAGTTGCGTGGTACTGATGTAGATTACCTGCTATCGATGGCGCATAACCTCATCTGTTCGATGCTGAACAATCGTCTGGAAGACTTGGCTATCTCACCCGATGCATCGTTCATAGGTGCGGGGTCTTTCTATGGAGAGTTAGTGAAAGAGAAAGATGCGTTTATGGCTGTTTATGTCGCTAAAGCAGGACAAGAAACGCAGGCATACAAAGACCTGCTCGTTCAGTTGGAGAAGATGCACCGTTATGGTTTCACGCAGTCGGAACTTGACCGTGTATGGGCTGAGTTAGAGTCTTCGTATGAGAAACAGTATAACGAGCGCAACTCGGTACGTAACATCATCTATACCCGTGAATATATCCGTAACTTCTTAGACCAAGAGGTTATCCCCGGTATAGAGTGGGAATATAAGAATCTGCCGATGCTCAAACAGTTGATAGACCTGAATAGCCTCAACGAGATGGCTAAGTCATTCATCACTGACGACAACCTGATTATCGCAATCACGGCTCCCGAGAAAGATGATGTCAATATCCCGACAGAACAACAGATACGCGAGATACTGAAGGAGTCAAAGACTTGGGAGATTGCTGCACCCGTAGAGGGGAATGTCCGCACTAACCTCGTAGAGAAAGCACCTCGCGCTGGCAAAATCAAGAAGGAGTCTTATAACGAAACTCTTGGTACTACCGAGTGGTTGCTGTCAAATGGTGTGCGCGTGGTAGTGAAACCAACGACTTTCAAGCAAGATGAGATACTGATGTCGGCACGTTCGTTTGGTGGGACATCTACTATCCAAAACGTTGAAGACCTGCCCTCTGCTGCTTTTGCAACTGACATCGTCGAGTTCAGCGGTATAGGAGACTTCAGTTACACGGATCTGCAGAAAGCACTGGCCGGAAAATATGTCACTGTCAGCCCGTCAATAAGCAACACCGCAGAGTCAATGAGCGGTTCATCCAACGTGAAAGATCTGGAGACGATGTTGCAACTCAACTACTTGTACTTCACTGCGCCACGCCGTGATGAGAAGGCGTTCGAGGCACTGAAGGCTATCATGCTGACACAGTTGAAGAACAAAGCATCTGACCCAAAGATGGCATGGAACGACTCGGTTCAGGTGATGACTACCAACTACTCGCCACGTACAATCCTACAAGACGAGAAGATGGTGGCACAAGTCGATTTGGATAAGGCGCTTGCTATCTACAAGCAGCGTTTCGCTAACCCTGCTGACTTCGTGTTCTTCTTCACGGGAAACATTGACCCTGCTGACCCTGCATTCCGAAAGATGATATGCAAATGGATTGGCGGCATGAAGACTACCAAGAAGACAGAGACATACATAAATAATAATGTACGTGTCATCCTCGGTGTCCAGAAGAACTACTTCACCCGCGAGATGCACACCCACACAGCATCAAACTACATCCAATACACCTCCTACGACATCCCATACAACATGGAGAATATGCTGAATATCCGTATGATAGGTCGTATCCTCAGCACCCGTTATTTGGAGTCTATCCGTGAGCGTGAGGGTGGTTCATACGGTGTAGGTGTGGCTGGTAGGTTATATCGCACACCGGAGGCGGAGGCAGAACTGCTGATGATATTCGACACCGACCCTGAGAAACAGGAGAAACTGATGGGCATCATCCACGAGGAGGTGCAGACGATTATCGACAACGGACCTCTGGCTAATGACCTCAATAAGGAGAAAGAGTCAATGCTGAAAGACTACGACGAGAACCTCGAGAAGAATAACTACTGGCAGAACACCATCCTCTATAACTATTATTTCTACAACGAGGACTACCTGACCGCCTACCCCGAAGCAGTACGCAACCTGTCCGCAGAATCCGTACAGCAGATGCTGAAGAAACTGGTTAGTGCAGGAAACGTGCTGGAAGTAGTGATGCTGCCGGAATAACTCGATCCCATAAGACTATATATTTATATATAGAGAATGCCACCCCATCACGGAGTGGCATTTTCTGTAACCATATAGCTTTACTCCTATAAGTTCTATTGGACTCATGAGACCTATAGGACTTACCAAAACACTACTTCTCTCAACACTCAGTTAAAAGTAAAACATTAAAAATTCAAAAATAGTTCTCCAGCGGAACATGTGCTGACTTTGAGCAGAACATAAGCCGATCT
>CAVKDW010000080.1:0-7561 GCA_963655075.1 Muribaculaceae bacterium
GCGAGGGATACCACAACTGTTCGCTGGAGATGAGTATGGGATGCGCTCTGCAGATATGTCATTAGGGCATTCAACATTACGTATGCCTCTTCCTGAAAAAAGCGAATTGACTGCAGAACAACAAGAACTATTTGATTTCCAGAGCCGTCTATTCCAATATCGTAAGACAGAACCTATATTGCATACAGGCAAGTTACTCCATTTTGCAACACGTGATAATACGTATGGGTATTTCCGCTATACGGACGATGGTGCTGTTTTCGTGTACATCAATGCAAGTGATGAAGCACGTACTATACCCACAGCACACTATGTTGAAATACTTGATAACTACAATAAACAAGGAATAGACGTATTGAATGAAAACAAAATCATTGACCTCAACAGAACCGATATCTCTGTACCTGCCTTGTCTGCATTAGTACTTAAGTTGAATAGCAAATAGTATCTTGCACCCCTTATTTTGACAACTACATGTTACAAAACACGAAAAAATGTGTTATAAAACACATTTTTTCATCAAAACATTTGGAACATATACGTATAAGCAGTACCTTTGCACCGTGTTTTTCATGGTATTAGATTTAAGGTTAAGTAAAAGATTGGGTTGTCGTGATGACAATCCTCTTTTTTTTGTCTAACTTTGAGTTATTCCATCGCACTAAGTTCGTCTTGTCCTTCCTTATTTCTTTGAGTGGTGTCCTATATACATTGAACACCATCATCATGCATAAGCATGTAAACCTCCCAACAAGTAGTTTACACCGAAATAGGTAAACAATACCGATAAAAATGCGACAACACAATACAGATGAAAAAACAACGGCTTCCTGAATGCTGATAACGACTTATCATGCAATGGTGCAGCGTACACTAAAAGAGTGATCAAAGCCCAAACCTCTTTGGGATCCCACCCCCAATAACGCCCCCAAGACACGTTTGCCCATACAGCACCTATGAATATCCCTATCGTCAAACAACATACTGCTGGACGTAATAACCTCAACGACAATTCACGTAATGCTATCTGACGCTCCAAACCGACAAACAACGCAACCAAACCATTAAGCATCACAAATGCCAACAAAGCAAAACTAAGCATAATAATGCTCACGTGAAGACTCAACAACGGCGACTGCAGCACTGGCATCAGATGTGTTATCTGCGGGTTAGAGGCGGACATCATACTCACTAACAACGGCGTCGCAGCCAATAACAAAACGGCACCATAGTCACGAAATAAAGTTGAGCGACGCGGTTTCCCCACGATACCTATCAACATAATTAACCAAGATAACACCTGCATCGTCTCATGACCGTTGGACATAGGAATGTGACCACTGATATACCAACGCCAGCCTAACATCACCGTCAAGAACATCCAAAGGCTCACTAATACGATAAAGACCACAGTCTGCCACCATCGAGGCAACACTTTACCACGAACCTCTGATAGACAATAAATCAAAAAAGATAATAACCCAAATACAATCGCAATCATTGCCAAGGGTCTGGTATAGGCGAACTTTGACCACAACAACTCAGCACGCAACCGCATCGGAGAAGGGAGATTGTCCACTCCTGCTTGCTTCTGTTGATATCGGGAAATCTTTCCTATTGTGTACGATAAGGTCTCATAGTCTTGTTCAAACATCAACTCACCCATATAGTCTATCGACCTCTTGATGATAGTCCAATCACTGAAATCTGTACCGATAGGCAATTTGCTACTATACGACATCCATTCAATAACGGAATCTGTTTGAACGTAAGGGAAGATACGTGTCAACTCTCCTGATAGCAACATACCTATCAATGCATATTTCTCTGCCACACGTGTCGGCAACTCTACACCACTCGACTTAACCGCATATAACTGATTGTAACTCACATAACGACTATCTAATCCCAATAGTTTACTATCCGCTGACTTCAACCTGATGATAGGCTCATCCAACCATGTATACGGAGAGAATAACCAACCGGCATAGACCTGCTCTGCCGTATAACTGCCATAAGACATCTTTCCATACAACTTCTCCGTAAAATCTGTTGCTAAACATCCTAATGGCTCTATACGCCCATTATAAAACACACAAAGACTGCCTAACTCTTGAGCCTGTTGCTTTGGTATCGTCTGAGGTTTTGCATCAGTAGCGAAAGGAAACAGTACCAACATACCTATGACGACCGCACATTTACCTACCACAGTCTTGCTCTTATGCAGTATTTTTGATAGATGAGGTAACAGCATATATGCCAATAGGCTCAACAATAACAACAAATACCCGATATGCGTTATCGCTGTACCCACAGGATCGTGGCGTACTATAAAAACACAGCCTTGTTGATCAGAATCATAAGAAGACAAGAACAACCTGTAACCATTATGCCTCACAGGCTTATTCATAGTAACCGTACCTATCGATAACTCTGCTTGATAATCTGAAGGCGTGTCCGTACCCACGTAGTTAATAATACGAAAACTGTGCAACGTCAGCGGAAAGCCATACTGCTCTGTCGTCTCCCCTACACGCAGATGCAAATCACTGTGTGTCCCAAAAAGATGCGTGGTCAACGCTCCTGCTAATATAACTACGAATGAAAAATGCAGTGCCCATAACACTACATTCCGTACACTAAACGTATGTACCATATCCAACAGATGCCATACTCCAAACACTACAGCCAGTCCCCATAAGACGATAGTCCAGGGGGATGTATAGAAATACCGCACCGCAAAGTCACTCCCGTATAACTGTTCGGCTATAGTCGCACAGACCAAGACCAATACAAGCACACCCATCAGGGAGAAAGCCAACGTCTTTACAACCTTCTGTCTATTCATATCAATATTATCTCTCCGCCCGCATAGGGTTATGCAAGAAGTCATCGTAAGTCAGTCGGATACCGTCTTCCAATTCTGTGTGATATTTCCAACCAAGAGAAGCAGCCTTCGACACATCCAATAGTTTGCGTGGAGTACCATTAGGACGAGTGATATCCCACTCTATACGCCCTTTATACCCCACTACCTTCGCCACTAATTCTGTCAGTGCTTTAATAGACAATTCCTTACCCGTACCTGCATTCACAGTCTCATTACCCGAGTAGTTGTTCATCAGGAACACACACAGGTTAGCTAAGTCGTCCACATAGAGAAACTCACGTAACGGCGAGCCATCACCCCAACAAACAACAACCCCTGCCCCACTCTCTTTAGCCTCGTGGAAACGACGGATGAGCGCAGGTAACACATGCGAATGCTCAGGGTGGTAATTATCGTTTGGACCATAGAGATTGGTTGGCATGACAGAGATATAGTCTGTACCATATTGGCGATTGAGAAACTCACAATACTTCAATCCCGATATCTTAGCCAAAGCATAAGCCTCATTGGTCTTCTCTAAAGCACCTGTCAGCAAGCAGTCCTCTTTCATGGGTTGAGGTGCCAAACGAGGATAGATACAACTCGAACCGAGAAACTCCAATTTCTTGCAGCCGTTCTGCCAAGCAGCATGTATGACATTCATCTCAAGAATCATATTGTCGTACATAAAATCTGCCAACGCACTCTCATTGGCTACGATGCCACCCACCTTAGCCGCTGCGAGGAACACATACTCTGGCTTCTCTATAGCAAAAAACGACTCTACGGCATCTTGACGACAGAGGTCTAACTCTTTATGGGTACGAGTGATAAGATTGGTGTAACCTTGCCGCTGCAACTCGCGAACAATAGCACTGCCAACCATACCACGATGACCTGCTACATAGATTTTGCTATCCTTTTCCATATTATGAGATATTACTTACACTTTGAAAACTACACGATTCTTGAAAGCATGAGCAACGTGACTAACACATTGGCATCAGCCACCACACTTACTATAGCCACAAGAACGACAATGCATACACCCCTCCTCAAACACCAATGCCTCACCACAATTAGGACAACACTGACCCTGAACAAAGGTACCATCTTGAATGTATTTCTTGAGAGCACGCCCCACTCCGGCTTTCCACGAGTTGATACTCTCCGAATCCATCTGTAGTCCACTTATCATCTTGATGACCTGATCTATCGGCATTCCATAGCGCAACACCCCTGAGATAAGTTTAGCATAGTTCCAGAACTCCTTATCAAACTTATAACTCAAACCTTCCATCGTAGTCTTAAAACCTCTTGAATTCACGAACTGAAAATCGTAACGACGGGAACCGTCCTCTAACACAGTACGAATAATCTTGCCTTTCGTTACAGATTTGGGTAATAGGATGCCATCCTCATCATCTGCTAATCCTGTGAAAATCTCATAAGGACGACCATCTTTCAAGCCAACAAAGGCTATCCACTTGTCTTTGTTGTTCTGAAAACGAACGACATCACACTCCAATTCTGTAGGACGAACACGCAACCCATTATCAAAACATACACAGTTCTTCTCCTCTTTCTTCTCGTCCTTCTTCTCTTCTTTACTCTCTTTTTTCTCCTTTATACCTTCCAATACACCCAACCGTGAACCATCTCGATACACAGTGCAACCCTTGCAACCACAACGCCAAGCCTCTTCATATAACTTGCCGACTAACTCTTCTGTCACATCATTAGGCAAGTTTATCGTAACAGATATGGAATGATCAACCCATTTTTGAATAGCACCTTGCATACGAACCTTAGCCAACCAATCTACATCATTGGCAGTTGCATGATTGTATGGAGACTCTTGTATCAACGCTTCTATCTCTTCTGGAGTATAACGATGAGTGGGATCATACGTATGACCGTTAGCATTCATCCATGTGATAAACTTATGATGAAATACCACATACTCCTCAAAACTGTCACCTACCTCATCTACTACGTCCACATGAACATTCTTATCATTAGGATTAACTTTGCGACGACGACGATAAACAGGTTGGAACACAGGCTCTATACCACTGGTCGTCTGAGTCATAATACTCGTTGTGCCTGTAGGGGCAATCGTCAAGCAAGCTATGTTACGACGACCATATTTCTTCATCAACTCGTACAACTCAGGATCAGCCTCCTTCAATCGTAAGATGTATGGGTTATTCTCTTCACGCTTGGCATCATATACCTTGAAGGCGCCTCGTTCTCTGGCTAACTCCACACTGCTGCGATATGCCGCCAAGGCCAATGTCTTATGCACTTCAACCGAAAAAACAGTGGCCTCTTCCGAACCATAACGCAGCCCCATAGCCGCTAACATATCGCCTTCTGCCGTAGTACCAACACCTGTACGACGACCTTGGGATGTCTTTTTCATTATCTTCTCCCACAACTCTCGCTCTGTACTCTTAACCGCATCAGACTCGGGATCAGAAGCAATCTTAAGAAGAATACTATTTATCTTCTCCATCTCCAAGTCTATAATATCGTCCATCATCCGTTGAGCTATCGCAACATGTTTCTTGAACAACTCAAAATCAAACTCTGCTTGTTTAGTGAATGGATGCTTAACATAACTATACAAGTTTATAGCCAATAACCGACAACTATCATACGGACACAAGGGTATCTCACCACACGGATTGGTACTAACCGTTCTATATCCCAAATCTGCATAACAATCCGGTACGCTCTCTCTTATTATCGTATCCCAAAACAACACACCGGGCTCTGCAGATTTCCAGGCATTATGAATAATCTTCTTCCACAAACGTTGAGCATCTATCTGCTTTGTGTACAGCGGGTCCTTTGAGAATATGGGATACTCTTGCTGGTAGGGCTTGTTCGCAATGGCAGCCTCCATGAAATCATCGTGCACCTTAACGGAAACATTTGCACCCGTTATCTTGCCCTGCTCCATCTTGGCATCTATAAATGACTCACTGTCAGGATGCTTGATACTCACACTTAACATCAACGCACCACGACGACCATCTTGAGCAACCTCACGCGTAGAATTACTATAACGCTCCATAAAAGGAACAAGACCCGTAGAAGTCAAAGCAGAGTTCTTCACCGGACTGCCATGAGGACGGATATGACTCAAGTCATGACCAACTCCACCACGACGCTTCATCAACTGCACCTGCTCCTCGTCTATCTTTATAATAGCACCATAACTGTCAGCATTACCATCCACACCTATCACAAAGCAATTGCTCAAACTGGCAACCTGAAAGTCATTACCGATACCAGTCATCGGACTACCCTGAGGAATGATGTAACGGAAATGACGCATCAAATCGAACAACTCCTGTTCGGACAAAGGCTTGGCATATTTACTCTCTATACGAGCGATCTCCCTTGCCAGACGATGATGCATATCATCAGGAGTCAGTTCATAGAGATTACCAAACGAGTCCTTCAATGCATACTTCGTACTCCACACACGAGCAGCCAACTCATCTCCTCCAAAATACTTCAGAGAAGCAACCTCCTCCTCTTTCTGAGTATAAACCTTCTTTTCCATAGTATATCTTTATTATTTTTTCAAAATTTTTCCAAAAACGAAACCCTTTCACGACTATCTCTCCGTATCCAACCATACTACAATACAGTTACTTTCATTGGGTGATTACTGGGTGATTACTGGGTGATTGTCCTGCTCTCATGCAATTCCAACCCTATTCCTATAATGTCTCTTTCATATATGCAAGCCGTATCTGTTCCATAGAAGAGAGAAAGCAACCGCAAAGGTAATGCATATATGCATATTATACAACATTTCTGGACAAAAAAGTTATCAACAACCTAACGAAGTTGTCCAAAACAAAAATGCAAATTACATCATATCAGTAACTTGCATTCATATAGAAATGAAAAAGTTTTACTTTTTATGAAAGTTATCAACAACTAAGGTTGTCTATCTTGGAAATTTGAGCAGTGCAACAGGTGTGACCCAGATCATCTATTTGTTGGTATTGGGTAGAGAACTCTTTCCGCATATATTGCGTATGCATACACTCCCCTAAATGCAACTCTTTGGTGTAGTTAATATCTAAACGTAACGGATGTTCACCATCTTCCCAAGGGCAGGTATTCAGCATCCATTCCAAATAGCGACATGAATTACAATGCATATTATAATCCACATCAGAATACATAATTGTATGATCCATAACGCCTCCACCCAACACATTTGAACCATTGGTTCCAACCATTATGGGTAATAGGCGTTGTGGCTTAGCCATATTCAGGGTCTCACCATCCACTTTACCCGCGAACATGGGCAAATCAAAGATATTCACTATCTCTCGCTTGTCAAGATCCAGGATAGCCCACACCGATTTTGCTTTCCCCAACAACTTGTCTTCGCCCGTCGAATCCTGAACATATATAGTATAATCACGCACAGATAACAGATGTGCATTCCGCTCTATCCATGTCTCAAATACCAATACCTCGCCATGCCTCGGCAAATACAACATCTCTAAACTAAGACGAGTAATAATCCACGTATACCCCATAGGCAGCAGAGCAGGAATACCAAAACCTAACTCATCCGCCACACGACCTGCCACATTCAACAAGTAATTCTCTAACGTATGCAAGCGAATACGACGCGTCGTATCTACATCCTGATAC
>CAVKDW010000081.1:0-7303 GCA_963655075.1 Muribaculaceae bacterium
CTCACGACCTCCTGCTCCCAAAGCAGGCATTCTAACCGGGCTGAACTATATCCCGCTGCTTTCAGATAACGTCATACACACGCTTTTTCGAAAGCGGCTGCAAAGGTAATACAATTTTTTGACACACCAAACAAATACATAAAAAAACATGATTTTTATCTCTCCATTTTCATTATCCAAATAATACCTGTAACTTTGTAGGCTTTTTTGTGGTCTGCAAAAGACCTTGTTACAATAGACATCAATAACGGACAAAATAAGACATAATGGATAAAAATACTTGGATTGGGGTTCTCCTGATAGCTGTCGTTCTCATAGGATTCTCATTGTTCAACAGACCGTCAAAAGAAGAACTCGCAGCACGTCAGCATTACAACGACTCCATCGCCTACATACGTCAGATGGAGCAGGAGGCGCAGAAGTTATCAGAGCAGATAGCACAAGAGGCTGACAACAACGCAGAGACGACTGCCACGGATCATGAGACATTGGCGCAACAGGTCAGTACTGTATATGGTACATTCGCAGCATCTGCGAACGGTCAGGACGGAACCATCACACTCGAGAATAGCAAGATTCGCATTCATATAGCACGGCGAGGAGGAACGATTGCTAAGGCAGAACTCAAAGAGTATAAAGCGTATGGTGATAGCATCAATGACCTATGCCTGTTTCAAGGCGACGAGAGCAAACTCGGCTTCACACTGATAACCAACAACAATCGTATCCTTTCTACCCAAAACCTGTATTTCCAACCGGCAGGCATCAACACGGATACCACTGGTACCACCCTGGTGATGCGCTTGCTCACTACGCAGGAGGATTGCTACCTCGACTTTATATACACACTCCATGAGGATGACTATATGCTGCGCTGGACTATTCAACCACACAACATGCAGTATGCCTTGGCACAGAACATGACCTCAATGGAGATGACTTGGGAACAAGTTATACCCCAGCAAGAGCGTGGACGCAAATTCGAGGAGAAATATGCTCGACTGCAATACATGTTTGTCGGCGGAGATATAGAAGAACTGTCAGAACAAAAGCATGCAATCAAAAACGAAGCAAGTCGTATCCGCTGGATCGCCTACAAAGATCAGTTCTTCTCCACTGTACTTATTGCAGATGAGGCTTTCAACTCATCAACCCTGGAATCAACACCATTAGCGCAGTTTAGCGGATATATCAAGGAATACAAAACAACGACAAGTGTCGCGTTGGACATAACAGGAAAGGACCCTACATCTTTCCGTTATTATCTCGGTCCCAACCACTATAACACACTCAAGGCATACGACGAAAATGTGCCTGCAGAAGAGAAACTGCATCTCAAAGAGATCGTTCCATTAGGTTGGAAAATTGTCAGTTGGATAAATATGGTGCTCGTCATCCCTATGTTTGACTTATTCACCTCATGGGGACTGCATATCGGTATCGTTATCTTACTGATGACACTCGTCATCAAACTCATTCTGCTACCATTCGTCTTTGTTTCCTACAGGTCTAGTGCCAAGATGAGAGTACTCAAACCTCAGATTGATGAGATCAATGCCAAGTACCCGCCGGAGAAAATGCAAGAACGCCAACAGGCAACTATGGCACTGTATCAGCGGGCAGGCGTTAGCCCTATGTCCGGATGTCTGCCTATGCTCTTCCAGTTTCCTGTCTTGATGGCTATGTTCTGGTTCTTGCCTACTGCTATCGAGTTACGTGGTAAATCCCTGTTCTGGGCGGAAGACCTGTCCACCTACGATGCGCTGATAACTTGGTCACACCCTATCCCGCTCCTGGGTACACACCTCAGCCTGTTCTGTTTACTGATGACAGTTGTCAATTTCCTGTACACTTTCCTCAATATGCAGACCCAATCCACAGGGCAGGAAATGAAGTTTATGAAGTGGATGATGTACCTCATGCCACTCATGTTCCTCTTTATCTTCAATGACTACGCGGCTGGACTGAGTTACTATTATCTTGTCAGTCTCTTGATAACCATCTTGCAGACAATGATTTTCCGTTGGTCTGTCAACGACAAGAAACTGCTTGCTCAGATGGAAGCCAATGCAAAAAAGAAAGGTAACGGTCATAAGAAGTCCGGCTTTATGGCACGTCTTGAGAAGATGCAGCAGGAACAACAACGCATGGCACGCGAGAACGCCAAAGCACAAGCCAAACGTATGAGGTAAACGAAAAGAGACTGCCCGACAACTTTGCATTGTTAGGCAGCCTCCTTGCGTTAGTTAAGGGTTAGTTGCGTGCTTTATTGTAGCGTAGCACCTAAGAGGTTGAACTGCTTGTCACCACGTAGTATAACGATCCGACCATTCTCCAAGATCTTGGTCACTCGCCCTTTATCCGTATCGTTGATATTGTCCACGCCTGTAGGTGCTCCGTTGTAGATGATATGTATAGGCAGTCCTACCGAGTTCTTGGCATTTACCTCAAAATAAAGGTATCCGCCCCTGTTCTCTACGGTCACTGTCCCTTCTACCATAAAGAAGATCGGATCACCAAGTTTCCCATCGGGTTTTAAGGCAGACCAATAAGATGGATATACGCTTCCATCTATTACTCCTTGACAAGCATCCACTGTACCTAAGTTTCCTGAATAGTCAATGGGATACACAGCCGGGGGTATAGTGATAACAGGGTCAGCCGTGTTCACATTAAACGCTATACTCGTTACGTCCATTTTAATAACATCTCTCGCGATAAACTGTATGAACGACTCATCTGTATGATCATAGATACCTATACTGTCTGCAGTGGTGTATATCCTATCCACTTGTCCTTCTTCGGCATCGTATTCTAAGGCATCAGATGGTTCTACGTATTTCCCTGTCATGGTGATTTTGTAGAGTATGGTGTCTAATCCGAGTAGATCAGCCTTCATAGTGATGATACTGTCATCACTCATAGTCACCACCACTGTGCCATGCATAAAATAGATGGTAGAATCTACCTTCCCGTCTTTTATTGTGCTTACAGCACTATAACTGCCTTCAAGGTCTAAGAAATCAAAAGTACCTGTTACATTATCGGTTTTGGGAACTATGGACACATAGTAGGTACTGTCTGCAGTCATACCATGCAACTGATACGCACCATCCGACTCAATGTAATTCTCCATCTTGGCGTTAGGTACCAGTATCGTTCTTTCGCCTTTTGCTAAAGGAGGAGCATAGAACATGGTGATGTTGTATTGTATGGAGTCGGTACAAATCATCTCGGCTGTCACATAGATGGTGTCATTACTGGGTCTGAGTGTTGCTTTTCCGTCCATAACATCAACACTGATGGTATCCGAACCATTGTATATCATCACACCGGAATAGTCGGGATCGAAATCCTCTCCTTCAAAAGTCCCTTCCAACTTGTCAGTAAAGACTGCGACCTCTGCCATATACATATCATTCGTCGCTGTAAAGATATACTCTCCGTAATACGCGATGTTGTCTATTTCTGCTGGAGTCTCGAAATGGATAAGTATTGTGTCTTTAGGCTCTGGTATGACAAACGCCATATTCACATCATATAGTTTGTTGTTTTCACCGTATATAAGTGCATGTATGTGTTGTTTTGTATCAACGGTGGTAATGGTAGCAGTAGCATAAGCAACAGGGATAGTATCTTGTTTGAGAGTGTGGATGAGAACTGTGCGATTGACATCATATTCACCATCTTGTATTTCATTGGTTCTTAATGTAAGACTCACTTCCCAATCATTGTTATATCCATCAGCCCATAGCAGACCAAATATCGTCAGATCCAACAATTTTAAGTTCCCTATCTGTATATAGGTGGTATCGACAGGTTTGGGTAGGTCGTATGCCATCGTTATGCCATAGTATATACTGTCTGCTCCTATCATATATGCATCAATATTGTACTTCCCGCCCTTGGCAGTAATCTCGGCTCCTGCATCTACGTAATTGATTACTTTCTTGTCCGTCTTTCCATCCATAGGGATGCTGATGGAGAATCCTGTATTGGACACGAAATCTTCGGTCTCAAATACACCTAAGACAGTCTTGGAGTTGATTCTTATATCCACCCATACTCCTTCTGTATTTTCACCATGGAACTGGAAAGAGTCTGGTTGTTTGAGGTGCGTGACATTGGTAAATCCTGTGTATCTGACAGAGTCTTTGGGTACGATCCACCGCCTGTATAGTTTTATCTTGTATATCACTCCATCTACGCTTCTCATAGTGGCTTTGATGTCAATATACTCATCTCCTTCATCAAAGGTCGCCACACAAGAATCCACTTTGATGACTTCTCCATACATACCCTTGGTAAGATCTGTAAGATAGGTAAATTCATAGTCAAACTGTTCGTGTGTAAATGTCCCTAACTTTTGTTTGGAGAGATAGTCTATTTGCACCAAATATTTATTTTCAATGTCATAGAAGCCACAGTACCAATCTTCGTATCTCTCAGAGTATTCCCATTTAGCTAACTTGTTGGCTGTGATAAATATGGTGTCTTGTGCCTGCTGTGCGGTACGCATTAAAGTTGGGAGTTCGTATTGTACCCTGCCAGGTGCAATGCTTTTGTTCTCCTGCAATGAAGTACGTTGAATACTTTCTTTTTGCACATGATACCCTTTCGCGTAGTCAATGCGTTCTTGTTTCTCGTGGTTACGGAACCGATAGTGCTCGTTAGCACTCATGCTCATCATGAACATAAGCGCGGTACAAAGAATAAATACTTTTTTCATAACGTCATGCGTTAAAATGAAAGTGTTAATTAGTGTACGTTAGCCGAGAATTATCCCGAGCGAGAGTCAGGTATTAAACCTGATAGTGTCAAGTTATTATTTCTTTTTATTACTGCAGCAGCATTTGCCTTCAAGGTCAAAGCGGTCGTTGTTCATAACCTTGGTCCATACTTTAACGAAGTCACGTACGAACTTTTCCTTGTTATCGTCCTGTGCATAGAACTCGCAGTAGGCTCGCAGTATGGAATTTGATCCGAAGACGAGGTCTATACGTGTGGCAGTCCATACAATGTTACCGGAGGCACGTTCCACAATGTCATACATTCCTTCTGTGGTAGGTACCCACTTATACCTCATGTCCGTTAGATTTACAAAGAAGTCGTTTGTCAGCACCCCTTCTCGTTGTGTGAACACACCATGCTTCGTTTTAGCGAAGTTCGTTCCTAATACCCGCATACCTCCTATGAGTACCGTCATCTCTGGAGCGGTAAGCCCGAGTAGCTGTGCACGGTCTATCAGCAGTTCTTCCGGTTTTTGTTGTGTGCCACATTGCAGATAGTTACGGAAACCATCGTGTCGTGGTTCGAGATAATGGAAAGAGGGTGCGAGTGTCATCTCGTCAGTGGCATCTCCCCTCCCGGGCGCAAAAGGTACAGTGATGTCCATTCCGGCCTCTTTCGCAGCGGCTTCTACGGCGGCAGTACCTGCCAATACGATGAGGTCAGCCATACTGACTTTTTTCTCTAAGGCATGTTGTACCTCTTGTAGTTTGTCAAGAACCCGTTGCAGTCTTTCTGGTTCGTTCGCCTCCCAGTCTTTTTGTGGTGCAAGTCGTATGCGTGCTCCGTTGGCACCTCCTCTATAGTCCGATTTGCGGAAAGTACGCGCACTGTCCCATGCTGTGGCTATCATCTCCGAACGGTTAAGTCCGCAGTTGAGTAGTTTATGTTTGAGTTCGTCTATCTCGTTGTCTGTGAGTGTGTAATCCACCGTTGGTATAGGGTCTTGCCAGATGAACTCTTCTGGTGGTATATCAGGTCCTAAGTACCTGCTTTTGGGGCCTAAATCTCGGTGTGTGAGTTTGAACCATGCTCGTGCGAATGCTGTTTCGAAGGCCTTGGGGTCTTTATAGAATTTCTCACATATCTTTCGGTACTGAGGATCAAATTTCAATGCCATGTCGGCATCTGTCATCATAGGGTTTCTACGTTTAGACGGGTCGTGTGCATCTACAGGTTTGTCCTCTTCTTTGATATCAACAGGCTCCCATTGGAACGCTCCCGCTGGGCTTTTCTCAAGTCCCCATTCGTAGTCGAGGAGTAGATGCAGGTACTCGTGGTTCCAGCGGTCGGGGTGTGTGGTCCATGCCCCTTCAAGTCCACTGGTGACTATATGCCCTGGCCTTGTGTCCGGGTTCATCCATCCTAATCCCTGTCCTTCAGGAGTGTTGGCTTCAGGTGCCGGTCCTAATTTAGAGGCGTCTCCGTTGCCATGCGTCTTTCCTACGGTGTGTCCTCCCACGATGAGTGCTACGGTTTCTTCGTCCCCCATTGCCATACGTTGGAAAGTTAGACGTACATCTCGTGCTGTTTTTAGCGGGTTGGGTACTCCGTCCACTCCTTCAGGATTGACATAGATAAGTCCCATCTGTACAGCCGCAAGCGGGTTGTCAAGAGTTTCTCTGTCCTTATCATCTTGGTACCGGTGTTTCGTTGGCGCAAGCCATTCCTTTTCGTTCCCCCAATGGATATCTTTTTCGGGGTGCCAAATATCCTCTCTCCCTCCTGCAAATCCGAGTGTTTTGAAGCCCATAGACTCGTATGCCATATTTCCTGCGAGTATCATAAGGTCAGCCCATGATATTTTGTTGCCGTATTTCTTCTTGATAGGCCATAGTAGTCGGCGTGCCTTGTCAAGGTTGGCATTGTCAGGCCAACTGTTTAGTGGAGCGAAGCGTTGGTTACCTGTTCCTGCTCCTCCCCTGCCGTCGAATGTCCTGTATGTTCCTGCTGAGTGCCATGCCATGCGTATCATCAACCCTCCATAGGTGCCGTAGTCTGCAGGCCACCAATCTTGGGAATCACGCATCAGTTGTTTAAGATCGGACTTGATAGCCTCTAAGTCCAGTTTTTTGAATTCTTCTCGGTAGTTGAAGTCGCAGTCATTAGGATTGGTTTTGCGATCATGTTGTGCGAGAATGTCAAGGTTAATAGCCTCCGGCCACCATGACATGACAGAGTCTTTTACCTCTGTGTTAGCTCCGTGTACTGTGTCCGTTCCGGGATTTTGTCCATGATTGAATGGGCATTTCATTTCGTTTTCCATACTTGTTAGGTTTTGTTAGTTAATCATTCATTTTTCGCCAGAAATGATGGTGTTGGAATGATGGTGTCTTCTTGTGTAAGTGTTTTCCCAACTGAGCCGCAATCTGGCAGGTATATTATGTTTTTCTTGATGTACCTGCGACAAAGGTATAACAAATAAATGGAACGCACAAGTCTATAGCAAAAAAAAATTTAGGTACTCTCATACGTATGATTGGATAATGTCGTCAGAATAGTCAGTGTTCTCGTC
>CAVKDW010000082.1:0-7266 GCA_963655075.1 Muribaculaceae bacterium
GTGGTACCTCTTGGAGTTGAACCAAGGACACATGGATTTTCAGTCCATTGCTCTACCACCTGAGCTAAGGTACCTTGCGCTTCCCCTGTCCCGTACCCTCGCGGGGTCTTCTGGCGGAAAGCGGGTGCAAAGGTACAACAAAAATCCAACACACACAAATGTCTATACATTTTTTTGGTATTTTTCTCTCAGACACACTCTCTGTTCAAGAAAAAATGTACTACCTTTGCAGTTGATAAACAATACTCTACCATACATATCATATCCTCTATGACACTGCATACCATTGCCCATGCTCATAATGGGTTCTCACAGAAATTTGGTATTCCTCGACAGAGCAGGGACACATCAGCCATTGAGACACGTATCATCTTCACCCCACCCTACCGCGTGCGCGAAGCACTACGTGGCATAGAGGGATATAGTCACCTATGGCTATTGTGGGGTTTTAGTCACAACCCGCAAACAGATGATACAACACAGACATGGCATCCTACTGTGCGCCCTCCACGTCTGGGTGGCAATACACGTGTAGGAGTGTTCGCTACGCGCTCCCCTTTCCGCCCGAACGCCATCGGACTAACCTGTGTGCGCCTGCTGCGGGTGGAGGACACGCCCCGCGAGGGCACCACGCTCGTCGTAGCCGGTGCTGACCTCCTCAACGGCACGCCTATCTACGACATCAAGCCCTACCTCTCGTTCACCGACAGCCATCCCGATGCCCGCAACGGCTTTGCCGAGGCGACCAAAGACTATCACCTCACCGTGCAGATAGACCCCGATAAACTCCGTCAGGCACTCCAAGACGGCTGCCCGTGGGACGCCATACGCGAACTCCTCGCACAAGACCCACGCCCAGCCTATCAAGACGACCCTGATAGACAATATCATCTTGACTACGACCACTGGGCAGTTACATTTACTGTCAATAACACAAACGTTTGTGTAGAAAAAATAGTACTTTTCTAAGCCTTTTGTAGTACTAAATAAAGAACATTACCGTACCTTTGCAACAACTTACAAGCGATTTACGAACTTCAAACCTGCTAATGTCGTGAGAAAGGTATTACTGTTTCTTTTTTCTTTGGTAGTATTCTCCAAAGCCTATTCTGCTGATTGCGGGGACGGTCCCTATGGTCTGCTCATCAATGGCAGCACCAAAGTCGAAGCCCCTGCTTTTGGCGACCCAGACCATGAGGGACGCAAACAATACAAGGCAGGTTGCGTAAAACTGTCCGAGGGGGATGTCATCAAACTCATCAACCTCAGTTGCGATGCTACTTGGGTGGTGGATCTTGACACCTATGGGGAATATAAAAAATTCAGCGGCGGCAAGTCGGCGGGGCAAATCACCTGCAGCGTAGCCGGTTCCTATGACTTCTACATCAAAATCTCGATAGATATCGGTGATGCGCTATACATCGGCCCCGGTGAGAACTGTACCGACATACCCGACACTGAAGACCCGGATGACCCGGACAACCCTGATAGTGGCGACGACGATGACGACGATGGCGATACTCCAAAAGATTACGCTTCCTCCGTCCCCTCGCAGTGTCAGGATGTCATGTTGCAAGCCTTCTATTGGGACTCCAATGCCGACAAGAAACACGGCAACACCCGTTGGAACACGCTGCTTGAACAGGCATCGGAGATATCCGCGTATTTCGACCTCGTGTGGCTGCCGCCCTCTGCAAAGTCGTCCGGAGGTGTAGGCTACCTACCCTCGCAGTACTGCAACCAGAACTCTGCATGGGGAACCCGTGACGAACTCGAGACACTCATCTCTGCCCTCCATGCCGGCGGCTCGAAAGTCATTGCCGACATCGTCATCAACCACTCCAACAACAAATCCTCTTGGTGCGACTACTACGAAGAGGACTTTGGCGAGTACGGTAAGTTCTATCCCGACGCGTCGTGGATATGCCGCACCGACGAGGTGAACTCCGACAAGAGTTCGGGTACATGCTATGGCAAGGCGACCGGCTCTGCCGACGACGGCTACGGCGATGAGGCAAACTATGCTGCCGCCCGCGACTGGGACCACAACAGCGAGCAGGTACGTGCCATGTGCCGTGCCTACCTCCAATGGATGAAAGCCGAGATGAAATACGACGGTTGGCGCTACGACTACTGCAAGGGCTTCCACAACTCCCATGTCAACGACTACAACTCCGCAGCCAAGAACTATTTCTCCGTCATGGAGTACTGGGATGGTAATGCCGCTACTCTCTGGAGCCGTATCCAAGATGCAGGCTGCAACACCCTCACTTTCGACTTTGCTACCAAGTACACCGCCTTCAACAACTCTCTCGCAGCGAACAACTACTCCGGCTGCAAAGCCCCCGGACTGCTGGGCTTGGGCAAGAGTAAATACGCAGTAACCTTCGTGGACAGCCACGACACCTACCAGCGCGACAACAACGAGTTCGGCGGTTTAGGCAACTCCATGACCTCCGCCTTGAAGGCTCGTCTGCTGCAATGCAACGCCTTCATGCTCTCCATGCCGGGTGTGCCGTGCGTCTTCTACCCCCACTGGAAAGAATACAAATCCGAGATAGCCCCTATGGTTCTCGCCCGCAAGGCGGTCGGCGTTCACTCCGAGAGCGCAGTCAGCGATGAGGCGGACGCAAGCGGCTACCGCGCCACCGTAACAGGCAAGAACGGCACGCTGATTCTCGAACTCGGCAACCGCGTGTCGTCCTCCAAGTCGGGCTACACCAAAGCCGCTTCCGGCACGGGCTATGCGATATGGATAAAGACCACCACCGCTGTGGCTCCCAAACTCCTCGTATCGCCGGTGTCCTCCACATTCAAGACCGAATCGCTCACGATTACGATGTCGGCGGTCGGAGGCACCGAAACAGCACAGATACACTACACCACCGATGAGACCGACCCCCGCACCTCTTCCACCCGCGTTCAGTACACCGCGCCGTTTAGCATCACTGCAACCACCGTTGTCAAAGCCTATCTGCTGACCGCTTCCACCCAGTCAAATGTCTATACCTACGAGTACAACAAGAAAGAGCCGCAGACGACACCTATCATCGTGTCGTTCCGCAAACCTCCTACCTGGGAGAAAGTGTATCTCTACTCATGGACAATCTCCGGCACCAAGACGACCGAACATACCGGCAAATGGCCGGGCACCGAACTCACCGTCACCAATAGCAACGGCTACCACTACTATCAATTCGATGCCTCGCTCACGGAGGTGAACTTCATCTTCAATGCGGGTTCGGGCAAAGAGAAGACTTCCGACCTTTGGACGGACGAAGATGTCTGCTACATCTGGTCGGGCGGTGCCGAAAAGAAACTTAGCGACTGTAGCAGCACTATAAACTCAGTAGAAAATGTGAAGCCGGGAGATAATGTACCCACTCTCGACATCACCCTACCTATGTATAACATATTAGGACAACCTGTAACGGCAAGTTATCAAGGTATTATCCTACAGAACGGGTACAAATTTATTAACTTCTAATCTATCACAATTATGAGAAAACTTTGCTTATTTGCGTTGATGCTGTTAGTTGCAGTATCAATAAGTGCTAAAACTATCTACCTCAACACAGGAGGTTCTAGTTTGTGGGGTAAAGACAACCCAGAGTTCTTCGTACACGCTTGGGGTGCAGGAGACACCGATGTCCACATGACACTTTTAACAGGTGATATCTACCATGCCGAGATACCGGATGGCAGCACACAATGTATCTTCATCCGCCAAAAGACAGGTTCAACATCAATTGCTTGGAATGGTGATAATTTTTGGAACAAAACAGAAGACCTTACCATCGGTACTAATAACTATTTCACCATCACATATTGGAGCGGTGGCACATGGTCCGTATATTGCACACCGGACTACGGTGTTATGGTCGGTGAGACCTACACTGCTGCCACCATCAACCCCGAGAACACGGCGGAGTATATGCTGACGAGGCTGAGCCTCAAGAAAGACGATACCTTCACCCTCTACAACAACTGCGCCAAGACGGCATGGGTCATCACCACCTTCAAGGACGGCAGCACCTCCAACATCACCATTGTGGACAACAAGTATGTGGCAGGCGCAACGGGTACTTATGATATCTATTTCGAACTGAGTTATGGTGCCGACAAGATATACATCGGTTACACAGCCTCCACACCTACTGCTGTTATCGAGGTCAATGGTATTGCGGCTGATGAGCCTATATACAACCTCCTCGGGGTACGGGTGGATAACACCTACCGCGGTATCGTTATACAAGGTGGTAAGAAATACTTCCTCAAGTAAAATCTTATGACGGAAATGCGCAAGATTCTAACTGCCTGTTTTTGTTGCATAGCCCTCGCGGGCTATGCAACTGTATCTTCCATACCGGCTTTCATCACCAAGGATTATGCCGGTGAAGTAGTCATCGTATTCAACCCGCGCGAAGGCAACAAGGGGATGCTCAATGCCAAGCAGTGCTATGCCCACACAGGCATCACCTACAACGGCAAGTCGTGGCAGAACTGCAGCAACTGGCGGGACGGAAAAGAGAAATATAAAATGACCAAGAATGCCGATGGCAATTGGGAATTGCGCATCACACCCAATATCCACGACTACTACGGCGTGGCGGCAACAACCGAGATTACCCAACTCTGCTTTGTCTTCAACGACGGACCCAACGGCAGCCTCGAAGGCAAGACGGCTTCGGGCGGCGACTACTTCGTGCCTTTGTACGACGCGGGCTTGGCGCTCGTGTGCAACACCCCTGCCAATGATGTTATGATAGCGGCAGGCGACACAGTGGCTTTCGCTTTCATTGCCTCCGAAGAAGCCGACTTTCTCTTGACCATAGACGGTGAACAGAAAGGCACCGGGCACGGCACTGCTTACAATCAGACGCTCACTTTCCCCGCCAAAGGCACATATACTGTTACCCTGACCGCCTCCACGGATACCGACACCGCGCGTTGCTGCCGCACGGTAACCGTCATGGCGCAGACGATATGCAAGCCGTTGCCGGCGGGTATTGAGTTGGGGCAGAACTTCGACTCTGCCAACACCGCGCGGGTCACCCTCTGTACCTTTGCCGCAGGCAATAAAAACGCTAACGACCCCTCGGTCTTGGAACCGGCGAAAGCCGTTTATATAGTGGGCGATTTCAACGGCTGGAAACTCTCCGAGCAGTACCAGATGTACCGCGACTCATGCCATTTCTGGCTGCCAATTACCGTTGCCCCGAATGTGGAGTTCCGTTACCAATATGTAGTGGTACGCGCCGACGGCAAGCAAGTCTATGTCAGTGATGCCTTTGCGCCCGTGCAGTATTGGAAAAACAATGCCTATCAGTCCTCCCTGCGCACGGCACAAACACCCTACAAGTGGGACGAGGCAACGCTCAATTTCAGGCGTCCCGACAAGAACAACTTGGTCATCTACGAGATGTGGATCTATGACTACACCTCCAAGCGCAACTTTGCCGGTGTCATGGAGCGCCTCGACTATATCCAACGCTTGGGCGTGAATGCCATTGAGTTTATGCCGGTCTGTGAGTTCGACGGCGACTACAACTGGGGCTACTCCCCGAACCATTACTTTGCCGTGGACACGCAGTACGGCACCCCCGACGAGTTCCGGCAACTCATCGATTCTATTCATGCCCGCGGCATGGCGGTCATCATGGATATGGTCTTCAATCACGCTACGGGCAACAACCCGCAGAACAAACTGTACCCCTACGGAGCCGACTTGGCATACAACCCGTGGTTCAATGTGACGGCACCGCACTCCGACAATGTCTATGAGGACTGGAACCACGACTTCCCCGAGACACGCAAGATGTTCACCCGCGCCCTCAAATACTGGCTTACCGAATACAAGGTGGACGGTTTCCGTATGGACCTCTCGCACGGCTTCTGCGGCAAGACCAACGATGCCTTCGACAATATCTGCCACTACTACGACAGTGCCATTGTCGCCACCTCACCCGACGCCTATTTCATTTTGGAGCATTGGGGTAGCAACATGGGCACCGAGCGCCCCAAGTTAATCAACAAGGGTATGCTCTGCTGGCACAACATCAACAATGCCTATTCCCAAATGGCAATGGGCTACCAGACAAGCGACGGTATTGGCGATGCGAACCGCAAGGGCTATGTCACCTACTGCGAGAGCCACGATGAGGAGCGCAACTACTACAAAGCCAAGACCTACGGCAAGGGGCTTGTCAAGACAGATGAGAACACACGCCTCAACCGTGTCCCCACCACCATAGCACTCAATATTTTACTGAATGGACCTAAGATGATATGGCAGTTCAATGAATTGGGATACGACTACTCCATCAACTCTACCAAAGGTTCCTCCACGATTAGCAGCGACAACCGCACTTCGATAAAAGAGCAACCTGAGAAGTTAGGGTGGTTCTCGGACAGCCTTCGTATGGCGCAATATAGCAAGGTAGCCCATATCACTCTCCTGCGTACCCAACGCATGCCGGACTTGTTCCTCACTACACCCAAGCAGTCGCAACTCGGTAGCGGAAAAGCCGTCAAGTATATACAGTGGGAGAACGATTCTCTTAGTGTTTTTGCTGCTGGCAACTTCTCCGCAGACCAATCTCAGACCGTTACAATACCGGACGGGATATGGTATGACTACTTCTCTGCTGTTTTGGTTCCTGCAGGCGAATATACTCTCTCTATGGGAGATCTACTGCTCCTTACCAACCGGCAGTATGACCGTTGGACGGACGCACAGGCTCCTGAAACAGGTACTCAGAAGATCGTCATCAACACCTGCACGTATGACTATATCCACCTCTCCACGACGGCTAACGCACAACTCTATGACACGACCGGCAAGTTACTGCTCACTGTCAATCATACAAGTGACATAGACGTACAATCTCTACCACAAGGTATCTATATACTGCGGTTAGAGTATAACAACCAAACCGAGCGAGTTCGGATACTAAAACAGTGATGTCACCCCTTGAACATACACAAGAGGCTGTCCCATGCGTGACAGCCTCTTGTGTATGTTCGATGACTTTAGAGGGAGTTACTTCCCCATAATCTTCCTATATAGCACTTTCATATCCACAGCTTTGGCTATCAGCGCATGGAGTTCTTCTATCTTTACACGTTCCTGCTCCATTGTGTCACGATAGCGAACAGTGACGCATCCGTCTTGTAACGTATCATGATCTATCGTAATACAGAAAGGGGTGCCTATGGCATCTTGACGACGATAACGCTTGCCTATAGAGTCTTTCTCGTCATAAC
>CAVKDW010000083.1:0-7151 GCA_963655075.1 Muribaculaceae bacterium
TGAGAAACTGCTTCTGCGCCAAGACGGCACCTCGGTCTATATGACACAGGATATTGGTACGGCAAAACTGCGATTCCAGGACTACCCCATCGACAAGATGGTATATGTGGTAGGCAACGAACAGGAGTACCACTTCAAAGTATTGAGCATTCTGCTTGACAGGCTCGGATTTCCTTTCGGCAAAGAATTGGTGCATTTCAGTTATGGTATGGTGGAACTGCCCAACGGCAAGATGAAGAGCCGTGAAGGAACAGTAGTGGATGCCGACGACCTGATGGCACAGATGATTCAGGATGCCAAAGAGATTTCGAAAGATAAGGTAAACACCCTGCCTGACATTACGCCCGCAGAGGCAGAGAACATCGCCCGCATCGTGGGACTCGGCGCACTGAAGTACTTCATACTGAAAGTTGACCCCCGCAAGAACATGCTGTTCAACCCTGCTGAGAGTATCGACTTCAACGGTAATACGGGACCATTCATTCAGTACACCTACGCTCGTATTCAGTCGGTACTGCGCAAGGCAGACACAACTGCTATCGCCATCAACAAGGCGACTGCGCTCAACGACAAAGAGTTAGCACTGATACAGCGACTGACAGAGTTCCCTGCACAAGTGCGCCAAGCAGGCGATGAGTTCAGCCCCGCCGTGCTATGCAACTACGCCTACGCACTGGCATGCGACTTCAACTCGTTCTATCACGACTACTCGATACTCAACGAGCCCGACGCCGACAAACGCGCGGTGCGCCTCGTACTGTCCGAGTCGGTAGCAAAGGTCATCCGCACGGCTATGTCACTGCTTGGCATAGAGGTACCGGAGAGAATGTGATAACGGACCGTATCGCTCACAGAAACGATAAAAACTTACTGATATAGCGTAGATGTCAAACTCCAAAAAACAATGATTATGAAGAACTCTCTCACTCTATTGGCTGTATGCTTATTTAGCCTGATGTCTTTTGCGCAAAGCAATCAATTGGTCTGGAACAACGGTCGTATGCAGTATGCTGCACCTGTTGCCAACATCGACAGCATTACCTTCCCCGGCAATGTCCTGGCAAGCGACACGCTGCATTTCATCTTGCCCCGCTCGCAGGAGAAGTATATCTACGACACGATTACGGTCGAGAAGCACGATACGGTGTATAAGACCGTCACTGTCGTGCAGAAAGATACGGTCTATCTGCCTGTTTATGTCGATACTCTCTATCTGCCTGTTTATATCGATTTGACAAAGGAATATGCTCTTGCCGGTGCTTTCTCGGTGGCAGCGAACCACCAAGTGTATTTCTCCCGAGGAAATCTGCAATACAGTATAGCGTCCGACAAATTTTCCTTCGCAAAGAATCAATATGATGTGATAGGCACGGCAAATGTAGATGGCGATACCCTCAATTATTACAAGATAGACCTGTTTGGATGGAGTACAAACAATCCCGCGACGCCATGGGGTGTCAGTACATCAGCAGAAACTGAAGACTATAGCGGGAACTTCGTAGATTGGGGTAAGAACATAGGTGATGGCACGACATGGCGGACATTAACGAAGAATGAGTGGGATTTTTTATTCAACACCCGCACTAATGCCAATCAACTCTATGGCTTTGCCACAGTTGATGGAACAACGGGACTTGTTCTTCTGCCCGATGCATGGACGCTGCCAAGTGGTATCACTTTCAATGCAGGTACCGGGGCTTACGCGAACAATACCTATACCTTAGAGCAATGGGCAAAAATGGAGTCAGCAGGTGCTGTATTTTTGCCCGCTGCGGGTAAGAGAGGCAGGACGAGCGTGGATGATGTACAGACGGAGGGACAATACTGGTCATCGACTCTGACCGACTATACCACAAGTGCTTATAAATGCCGCTTTTTGCCTTATGCCACAAGTGATATCGTTCAGCACGGTTTAGATGGAATCAGACTTTGGGTGAGCGGGAGTGTGCGTCTGGTGCAGGATTTGTAGGCTCGATGGCTTTTCGCTCGCGATAATAAATAAATAGCCCTTTATGGGAACGTGCCTCTACTCATCAAGAAAGATATCCGATGGGTATTCGATATGAGTGAGAAATAGCCCTTGTGCAGGAGCAGATTCGCCTGCCGCACGCCTGTCTTGTGCAGCAATGACTTGACGGAAAGCCTCTTCGCTCAGTAGTCCATAGCCTACCTCAAACAGTGTTCCTACAATAGCACGCACCATGTTGCGCAAGAACCTGTCGGCGGTGATGATAAACGAGTATTCATAGTCACTCTCCTGCACCCATTCGGCACGCGTGATAGTGCAGAACTTATTCTTCACATCCGTATGAACTCTACAAAACGACGAGAAGTCCTGCCGACCTGTCAGGCACTGCGCCACACGATTCATCTGCTCGAAGTCTAATCCGCTGCGTACCGCTGTCCGTAGTTCGTAGCGGAACGGATCCTTGCGCAGCGTGATGCGGTAGTGGTAGGTGCGAGCAGTAGCATCGAAACGGGCGTGGGCGGTGTTGGTGACGGGTAGCAACTCATAAAGGGCGATGTCCTGCGGCAACAGACGGTTCAGACGATACAACAGGTCTCGGCGTCCATCGGCTTGCGTGAGGTCAAAACCTGCTATGGGAGACTGCTGGATATCGATATGTGCCCACATCTCCTCGGCATGCACACCCGCATCAGTACGTCCTGCAAAAGTGAGAGGTACAGGACACCGTAGGACAGTAGCCAACGCCGACGCCATAGTATCTTGCACGGTACCACCCGCCGTCTGCGACTGCGAACCATGGTACGACGTACCCCTGTATGCAAAACGGAGAAAGTAGCGCATGTCACTTGTGAAGCAGGAGACGATGAATAAGACTGTCTAACTCAGGAGAGAGATGTAGCATGTAAGCCACAGCAGTGCCGGTGCCAAGAAGGACAAAGGAGTGGACGATACTGCTAATCCATATATTCGCGATAGGTAGGTAATGCTCCCAGAGGGCGTTGACACCAAAGATAGCAAGGAGGAGCAGTGCTATCCACAACATCTTGCGGTTGGCAGCAGATACCTTGCAGGTGAGACGTAGGAGAACGGTGGTAAGGAAGAAATAGCCGAGGTAACTGAATAGGTTACTCATGGCAGCACCTTCCATACCGTATAGCGGCACCAAATAGTTGTTCAGCAGCAGCGATGCGACCGTCAGCAACAGCGACAGCAACAGCGAGAACACATAGTAACGTGAGTAGTTGATAGCCGACAAGCAGATAGAGAAAGCAGAGATACATAGTTGGCTGATACCTAATATCAGCACCACATTCTTGGCAACGGCATAGGTGCTGCCATTGGGCAGGATATGAAAGATGAGGTCGATGTTTATCCATATAGCGAGAAAGATAAACCCACCTATCAAGAGTAGATTATTGCTCACTTGGTGAAGCAACGTATAGGTCTGCTGCTTGTCCTGGTCTTTGATGGCCTGTGCTAACTGCGGCGAGGCGATAGCCGTCACCGAACGGTAGGGGATACTGACCATCACAGCGATATAGGTGGCGATAGCATAGATACCTGTATGACCCAATCCCATCTTTGCCGTGACAAAGAACGATGAGAGGGTAGGGGCAAGGACACTCGTGATAGCCGAGATAAAGAGAAAGGCTGTGTAGAGAAGGTATCTTTTAACTAAGGCTGGGTTGTCTTTGAGAAAAGCCCGGTCAGGACGCAGAGAGATGTTTCCTAACGAGAATAGATAGATAAGGTTGATGGCTGCTGCCACGCCATAGTTGACACAGAGACCGATGACGAAACCATCCATGGACAATATGTCGAAAGCATAGAGCAGGTAGAGAACCAATAACCCGATACGAACGATAACTTCCCGCACCATACGAGGCACGACAATACGCATCAGCACATTGGCGTTGGTCTCGAAAACGGTCTGGTAGAGCATGAAGAAAGCCAGTGGCAAGACCATATAGTAGTAGTCCACGAAACGCGCTGACTTCTCTTCAAACCACCCGCCTAACGGCACACGGCATGCACAATAGAGGGCTGTGAAAAGCAAGAACCCTATCAGCGGAAAGATGACAGTCCAAAAGAAGAAACCGTGGTCCTTGTGGTCGCGATCCTTGAAATAGGGATAGAAACGGATAATAGAAGAGGATGTGCCTAATTGCGCAAGACTGACAAATAGTGTAGCGGCATCAATCAACACCCGGGCAAGACCGATATCCTCTGCCGTAAGGAAACGGGTAAGAACAAAGAACGTGGTAACAAAGCCTACCGCTACCCCTAAATAAGTAACGATGGTCCCTTTGATACTCTGTCTTGCTATGATGCCCATAGTGGGATAGTATGCTGCGTTGATAAGGATGACACACAGTGCAGTCCGTATCAACGCAGCAAGATCAGTACCGATAGATTATTTCTCAATGCCGAGCAGTTCTACCTCAAAGATGAGAGTAGAGTATGGAGGGATAGACCCGGCAGCACGACTGCCATAACCCAACTCCTGGGGAATGTAGAAGACGAACTTGCTGCCGACAGGCATCAGTTGTAACCCTTCAGTCCAACCTGCAATCACTTGGTTGAGTGCAAAAGTGATAGGCTCACCGCGATCCACACTACTATCGAAAACTGTACCATTGAGCAACGTACCATGATAGTGTACCTTTACCTTATCCGTAGCAACAGGTTTTTTACCTTTACCCATCTTGATGACTTTGTACTGCAGTCCACTCTCAGTGACAATGACACTATCCTTCAACGCATTCTCTGCCAGGAACTGCTCACCCTCCTCTTTAGTGGCACCATACTTGATGTGGTTCATGGTTGCTTCGATGTATTGCCCTGCTTCTTCACCGGTCATCTGCTCTGTGAAGTCCAGCAACCCGTTTACAAATCCCTGTTTGATAAGAGCAAAGTCAGTGGTTAGACTGGGCTCACCAATGAGTCCGCTCTCCTCTTGCTCCTTGATGTTCTTGCCTATCTGCTCGCCCATATGAACGATCTGAGGGTTCTGGACATTACTCTTCAGCCCTTTGTTGATCTGTTGGATAAACTCTTTTATCTGCTCACCGGTAGTGTCTGTTGATAATATATATCGCGCAACCTCATCTCCGTTAAGGTATCCGAAAGCGTAGTTGAGACTGTCGTTGAGTGTGCGGAGTGCAATGACGCGGACTTGGTTACTACATTTGCTCTTGATCGTTTTGCCTGCCTTAACGCTATCTCCCGCCATACGAGAGGCTTGGTATTGGCTTTGGAAAAAGTCGCGAGCCTCAGCACCATCCATGAGAACAGTGTCGTGATGCAACCCGTTGACCAATCCTTGGAAGAATATCTTCTCGTTCAAAGTCCATGCTTCGTTATCTGCCAAGCCAACCTTTTCAGAGTTCTTGATAGCCTGACCGATATTCCTACCGATACTGGCGGCCTCACTCAGTTCTTCTATCTTGCCATCATACCCGCGTTGTAACGCATCAATAAACTCATAGACAGTTTTCTTGGATGAGTCGTTGCGTAGTTGATACATCTTCATTTGTGTACCGTTAACCAGACCAAGAGCATAATTCATACTGTCGTTCTGGTTATTCAAAGTGACTTTCTTTCCTTCGTACGTATTGCCGCACGACACCATAGCCAAGGTGGCAAGAATGGTGATAGCTAACTTTTTCATAAATAGAATAGTTTATTATATTGTTGTATTATGGATATCAATTGCTTATTATTCAATACCGAGCAACTCAACAGTGAATATCAAAGCCGAGTAGGGTGGAATATTGCCTCCCGCACCCTGTGTCCCGTAGCCTAATTGATAGGGGATATATAGTTTATATTTACTGCCGATAGACATGAGTTGCAACCCCTCTGTCCAACCCTTGATAACTTGGTCAAGCCCGAATGAGATAGGCTCTCCGCGTTTATAGGAACTATCAAAAACTGTGCCATCGACCAGTGTACCCTCATAGTGCACTTTGACTTTGTCTGTGGCAGTCGGTTTCTGTCCGATGGTAGCCTCTATGACTTCGTATTGTAGTCCGCTATGAGTGGTCTTGACACCCTCACGCTTGGCGTTCTCAGCGAGGAACTTCTCCCCATCTTCTTTGGCTTTGCCGCCTATCTTTTGCTCCAATTCGGTGAAGAAATGATTGAGTACTTGCTGCGCTTCTTGATAGGTAATTTGTGGTTTCTGATGTTCTAACACATCCTTGATACCTTGAGCAAGGTCTTGATAGGTGAGAGTAGTGACACCGCTACCCATGAGGTTCTGTCCCAAAGAGAGACCTAAAGCATAACTGATTTTGTCCATGTTGATGTATATTGTTGTTTTGTTATAATCTTCTAATGACGCATTCACCAAACTCTGGTATGTTTGCCACTACGTGATTGCTGCCTTGGCTGAGTTTATATGAGTTCTTGCATACGGGCTATATACTTGCCGATGATATCGAACTCAAGATTGACAATGGTGCCTGCCTCTATATACTTGAAGTTGGTGTTCTCGTGAGTATAGGGAATGATGCAAACACTCACATAGCCTTTGTCGCCCACCACATCGGGTTCGCACACGGTCAGGCTCACGCCATTGATACTCACAGATCCCTTGTCCACACAGAAATAGCCACGGCGTGCCATCTCTTTGGTGGTGGCATACTCGAAACGGTAGTACCAACTGCCATCGGTCTCATGCACATCCACACAACGTGCCGTCTGGTCAACATGGCCTTGTACGATATGTCCGTCAAGTCGCTCGTTGAGCAACATCGAGCGTTCCAAATTAACCCAGTCGCCTTCATGCAGTAGTCCAAGGTTACTGCGGTTGAGTGTCTCCTGCATAGCCGTCACGGTGTAAAGGTCGCCATCAGTCTTCACCACCGTCAGACACACCCCGTTGTGCGCTACCGATTGATCGATACCCAATGGCTCTGGATAGGGATTGCGAAAAGTGAAATGCTTATTGCCTTGCTCTTGCTCAATCTTAACGAGCTGAGCCATAGTTTCTACGATACCTGAAAACATTGAAGTCAAATTTAATAAAGATGATACAATATATGATAAACAGTACGGTTGCTATCCCCATAAGCGGCCAAGAGCCGAGATGAGCGACATACCGTAGTGCATAATAGATAGCCAAAAGACAGATAGTGAGTAGAGTATATGCTCCGATACACTTCAAATCGTATGGAAT
>CAVKDW010000084.1:0-7072 GCA_963655075.1 Muribaculaceae bacterium
CTTTGAGGGGGTAGTGGTCGCAAGATCGTGTGAGTTCGAGTCTCATCCTGCGCACTTGATAGGAGAATATCCGTTGTGATGTTCTCCTATTTTGTTTTGTATAAAGACGGCCTCTCCAGCCCCTACGGAGGAGGGGATAGCAGAGTATGGTCAAGCGGGTGTTCCGCCCGAGCGACGAAGGGACGTGACAAGGCGTCCTACAATGTCCGCCGGACATTGCAGGACTATGGTACTCGGTGTTTCGCACGCGTTATGCGCTTGAGGTCTCTGATGGAGTGTGTGGGGAATGAACAGGGGACACACTCTTGTCAGTATGTCCCCTATAGTCTTTGTCTGCTGCTATCAGTAACTGGTTCGTTGTGTAGCGGCGTATGTGATTTTGAGAGCGTATGCCCGCCTCAGTTCTTGCTTGATGTCGGCGATGATGCCCATCTTGGTCTCTTTGTCGGCTTTGATGCAGACGGTCATAAGACCTTGGTCTGTCTCTTTCATAGAGGAGCGTTCGTTGATGATATAGTCACCTATCTCGTTTTTCTCTGCGAAAGCGTCATCCAGTTGGATACGAGTCTCTGCTCCGTACTGTTTGCGGAACTCTGCTGTAGGGTTTCCTACGTATATGTACCGTACCAAGTATTTCTTTTCCAGTTTCGTCAATTCGGTGGCTTGCGGGTTACGTATCTGCACTTTGTATGTCACCTCTTTGAATGACGTCACGGACATAAAGAAGAACAAGAGCATGAACACTATATCCGGTAGCGATGAGGTGTTGAGTGCCGGCATCTCACGTTTTTCGTTTCTACGTATCTTTGCCATATTATTGTCCTCCTCCGTAGTTTTTAGGTTCTGCTTCTGATATTTTTTGCGGGAAGACCTTTTGTATTTGTTTTTGTTGGTCTTCGCTTAGTTCAGCATAAGCCTTATGAAAATACTTGTGTGCGCATTCGTCGCGCAATTCGTTGTATGCAGCCACGAGTTCGTTTTGCACTTCCAGGTATGCCTGGTATTCTGTTTCCGCGTCATTCTGTACGGATATGACGTGGTCTCTGGTGTACATGATGGTACCTATAGGTTCTCCAAAGTCGTTTTCTACGAGTTTGGGCATCTGTGGGTCATCATTTGGATTAGCGATGAACTCTTTGGCTTTGCTACGCAGTTCGCGGACGCTTATTTGCTGTCCTTGCACGAGTAGTTTGTTCTCCCAGTTGATTTTTACCACGAAGAGGTTTCGTTTGTTGATATCAGTGTCTTCGACTTTTTGGTCAGCAGGAACAGGAGGAGGCAAACGGCGTGCCAGTCCTTGGTTAGCGTCCATAGACGTCGTAACCAAGAAGAAGGTAAGCAGCAAGAAGGAGATGTCCGCCATGGAACTGGCGTTAATCTGCGGAACTTTCTTTGATGCCATATAGCCGTGTTGTTTTTACTTTTTAGTCTGTGTATAAATTACTCCCCATACCAGTGTGCCTACGGTAGCGAGGGCGAGCAGGTATGTAAGGTACATGATAGCGTCGGTCAGTTGTGCCATCGTTCCGACGTTGTCTGTTCCTTCGTATCCAAGTATTTCTACTTTCTCAGGGCTTCCGAGGAACCAGCATCCGATGCAAACCCCTATGGCTATTACGACTCCGACGAGTACCTGAATACCTTTTTTGGCATTGACTTTGAACACTTCGATGAGTTTGATAACCACGAATATGAGTGTGATGATGCATGCGAGAGCAAGCAGTACATAGTTCCATCCCAGTAGCAGGTCGGTGAATCGTGGTATTTCCAGGAAGTCTCCTGCTACCTCGAGTGCACCTTCTGATCCTCCGACGAAGAACATTACCGAAGCGATAATGCCAATAGCCAGCAGCACCCAGAGGGTTACTTTTGGTATTAACTTATAATTTTTCATACTAATCAAATTTTGCAAGTTTACCGTTATCTGTTTTGTACAATGCAAAAAGAGATTATGCTTTCTGATTTGCGTTGTATTCTACTACGAGGTCGAGCAGGCTGATAGAGCTGTCCTCCATCTCGTTTACGAGTCCCTCTACGAGGCTAAGGATATAGTTATAGAACAATTGCAGAATGATAGCGATGACCAGACCGAGGAGTGTGGTCAAGAGTGCGACTTTGATACCGCCGGCAACGACTGTTGCGGAGATGTCACCTACTTGTTGTATCTTATCGAAGGCCTGTATCATACCGATGATAGTTCCCAAGAATCCCAACGATGGTGCGATGGAGATAAACAGGGATATCCATGACAGGTTTTTCTCAAGTTGTCCGAGTTGTACGCCTCCGTAGGATGAAACTGTTTTTTCGACTACGTCAATCCCTTCGTCGTATCGGCTGAGTCCCTGGTAGAATATGCTTGCGACGGGTCCCCGTGTATTGCGGCAAACCTCCATAGCTTTTTCGATGCCACCTTCCTTGAGTGCTTGTTCTACTTTAGCCAGCAGTGCTTTGGTGTTTGTCTTGCTAAGGCTGAGATATATGATACGCTCGATGCAGAGTGCGAGACCAAAGATCAAGCAGAGTAGGGTAGCGGCCATGAATCCTGCTCCACCTTCGATGAATTTGGTTTTCATGGATTTGTGTAGAGCGACGATTGTTCCTTCTTCTGCTTCTGTTTCTGTTGTGGTGATTACCTCTACAGGTGCAGTTGTTTCTTCAGCCAGTTGTTCTTCTGCTACAGGTTCAGCCTTTTCAGCTACGTCTTGAGCCATTACGGCAACACCGTTCAAAGCGAGCATTGCCAATACCGTAAGGGTTGCAAAAAGTTTTTTCATACGATTGTCGTTTAGTTGAGTTATTAGTTTTTTGTTGCGGAGAGACGGGGATTCGAACCCCGGAAACCCTTTTGGAGTTTACACGCTTTCCAGGCGTGCCTCTTCAACCACTCGAGCATCTCTCCTGTCAAGACAGCGTTATGTAGTTGTCTTGTGTTGTTTTATGCTTTCATTTCCCATTCTCGTTTGTTGAGAGGCGGTTGGTACAAACTTCTCCAGTTAGGGTTTACACAAAAGCGGTGCAAAGTTATGAAAAAAAACTGATATGTGTACAATAGTAGTTGCTTTTTTTTGTTTTTTCTGTTTATTTTATCCCGAAAAGGAGTTTGGCGTTCTCGTTTGTCACTTGGTTGATATGTTGTGGTGTGCAGTTGTATATACGTGCGAGTTCGTTGACGACATATATCATCCACCGGCTTTCGTTTCGTTGTCCCCGATGTGGTACGGGTGCCATGTACGGTGCGTCTGTCTCGAGGAGGAGTTTGTTGAGCGGGATATGTGTGAGTGTTTCCGGTAGTTTGCAGTTTTTGAAGGTGAGTACTCCTCCTATGCCGAGCAGGTATCCCATGCCGATGATCTGTTGCGCTGTTTCTTTACTTGAACTGAAGCAGTGGAAGACGCCTTTGACGTTTGGGTATTGGCGTAGTATATGCAGTGTGTCCGCTATGGCATCCCGGCAGTGTATCATGACGGGCAGTTGTAGTTGTTCTGCCCATTGCATCTGTGTATGTAGCACGGTCTGTTGTTCTTGTTTGCGGGAGGTGTCCCAATAGTAGTCGAGTCCTATCTCTCCGACGGCTATGTAGTGTCGGTGAGGGTGGAAGAGTTCGTCGTGTATAGCAGACAGTTGTTCTTGCCAGTCGTCTTGTATATTCTCCGGGTGCAGTCCGAGCGCGGGTAGAAGGTAGTCGGGGTATCGGTCTGCCAGTTGCCCGACGGACTGTATGGATGAGGCGTCTATGCCGGGGACGAGTATATAGTTGACATCTGCCTCCTGTTGTGTGCGCAGGAAGCGGTCTATATCTTCGGCGTACTGTGGATCGTCTATATGGCAGTGGGTGTCAATCATTGGGTTGTTTGCGGGAGAGAATGCTGCTGTCCCCATAACTCAGGAATCGGAAGTCGTGTGAGAGAGCATAGTTATAGATGGCGTGCCAGTCTTCGCCGACGAAGGCACTGACGAGCAGCAGCAGGGTGGACTTGGGTTGGTGGAAATTGGTTATCAGCTGGTTGACGAGGTGGAAAGTGTATCCCGGTTCGATCATAATCTGTGTTGCAGCGTGCAGTGTCTGCTGGTTGGTGTGGTCGAGGTAGTCGATGATGTTCTGCAGTGCTTGTTGTGTGGTGAGAGTGTGTGGTGTGTTATAGGGTATGAACTGTGGTACGTGTATGTTGGTTGGGTTGGTGTTGTGTTGTAGCATCTCGCCGATGAAATACAGGCTCTCGAGTGTGCGCATGCTGGTTGTCCCGACAGCGACGATATGCTGCAGGTTGTTGAGAATATCGATGATGGCTTGTCGTGGTACTGCGATGATCTCGGCGTGCATGGTGTGCAGGTTCGCATCTCCCGTCTTGACCGGTTGGAATGTCCCGGCTCCGACGTGCAGTGTCAGTTCGGTGGTATGTATCCCATTGTCCCGCAGTTGTTGCAGCACTTGGTCTGTGAAGTGCAGTCCTGCCGTAGGTGCGGCGACTGACCCTTTGATGCGAGAGTACACGGTCTGGTATGTTGTCTTATCGCTTTCCTCAGTGGGTCTGTTGAGGTATGGCGGTATAGGCAGTTCGCCTACGGCATCGAGTATCTCGGCAAACGATACGGGGTCGTGGGTGTCTGACCACGAGAAGTGTACGGAGAAAGTGTTGCCTGTCTGTTCCCCTTTGGTTGCGCGTAGGGTTAACTGTTCGTTTGTCTTGGGCAGGTTGACAGACATCTCGATATATGTGTCTCGAAATTTCTTGGCGTTACCTATCATACATTTCCATGTGCATCCGGTGGTGCTACCGAGTGACAGTTGGTAGTCGTGCGGGTCGATGGGTTCGAGGCAGAACACTTCGATACGCGCTCCGCTGGTCTTATGGAACACGAGTCGTGCCTGTATCACGCGCGTGTTATTATAAACAAGGAGTGAGCCCGGTGGTATGTGGTTACCGATATGGAAGAACAGGTCTTCGGTGATCTCTCCCTTCCGGTACACGAGCAGTTTGCTATGGTCGCGTTGTTGCAGTGGGTACTTGGCTATTCTCTGTTCGGGTAGGGGATAGTTATATTCGTCAATGAGTACGGGTTGCATGTCTGTTGTTGTGTGTGTCGTTGTCTTTATGTATAGGGCGTTTGGTTGGTTTGCTGCCGGTGCGAGCAAAATGGCTGTCCGGTCGTTTGTCGTTTGGTTTTCTGTCCGGTCGTCTGCCGGTAGGTTTATGTCTTGCTTGTCTTGTTGTGTCAGTGGTTTTGGGGTGGTCTTTTTTCCATTCCTTGTGTTCGCCTTGGAACAGTTCGTATTTGTTGTACAGGCATTCTATCTCTCCGTTGACGAGGTGTATGCGTTGTGATGGTTTGAGTCCGATACATTTGAGTGCTTCTTCGTTGGATGATATGATCCAGGCGGTGGCTCCGCTGAACCGGTGTTTGAGGGTAGTGCCTATGTCTTGGTACAGCCTCAGGATATCTTTGTTTTGTGCGAGCCGTTCGCCATAGGGCGGGTTCATGATGACGAGTGCGTCTTGTGTGCTATGGTTCTCGTCCCAGTGTATCTCTTCAAGTCGTATCTGTCGCACGTCTATGTCGTGTTGCATGCTGGCCGACTGTATGTTTTTGCGTGCGGCTTGTACGGCGTAGTATCCTGCATCGGAGCCGTATATATGGTGTGTGAAAGGTCGTTCTCTGCTGTCGTCGTTGTATATCTCTTCGAACAGTTCTCTGTCAAAATCTATCCATTTCTCGAAGGCGAATCCTTTCCGGTATATCCCGGGTGCTATGTTTCGTGCGATGAGTGCGGCTTCGATGAGTAGTGTTCCTGATCCGCACATCATGTCGTAGAAGTCACTTTGTCCTTTCCATCCTGCGAGTAGCAACATCCCTGCGGCGAGTGCTTCGTTGATAGGTGCTTCGGTGTTAGCGACGCGGTATCCGCGTTTGTGCAGGCTGGTGCCAGAACTGTCGAGAGAGAGTGTGACGAGTGTCTCTGCTATATGTACGTTGATGTATAGGTCAGGTTCTGTCAGTTTGACGTTCGGTCGTTTGTTCTCGTGCTGTATCCACCAATCGGCTATGGCATCTTTGACGCGATAGGTGACGTATTGTGAGTGTCTGAAGGTGTTAGAGTACACTGTAGCGTCGATAGCGAAGGTGGTTTTGGAGGTCATGTACTTGTCCCAAGCCACCTGTTTAACTTGATTATACACCTCGTCAGCGTCTGCAGCCTTGAATGTGGCGACAGGCACGAGCACCCGTGAGGCGGTGCGTAGGCACATGTTGGCGGTATAGAGTGTGCGTTTGTCTCCGGAGAAAGATACGGCTCGTCGTTCTATCTGTACGTTGTTCGCTCCTATCCCGATGAGTTCGCCTGCCAGGACTTCTTCCAGTCCTTTGAATGTTTTGGCAAGCATCTGGAATTCTTCGTTCATTGTCATGATGGAATTATGCTGCAAAGGTAATACAACATTTGCAGGTGAGCAAATGTTAGTTTATGAGTTTATACAGTTGAATAAAGAATAAAGACGTATTTATGTATGATGTATCAAGTCCGGCGACTTGAAGGGTATTCTTCACTTCTTTCGCATGATCGAAAAAAACGAAGCAAAGAAAGGTTATCGGCGTGGGATGGCGCCTTGCCAGATTGCGTTGTTAACATATTGGTCTTAGATTGTTAGTGATGTATTAGGAATTTCATGTGGTTTGTTTCGGCTCAAGATCGGCTTATCTTCTCCTCAAGATCAGCACATGTGGTGCTGAAGGTTGGATTAATGTTTAATTTGTAATTTTTAATGTGTAATGTTTAATTGGGAGATCTCACCTTCTCCTCCAAAGGAGGAATTCAGAGCATATACCAGCAAGTCTTGCGACTTGACCGCAGGCGGGGCGCCCGCGTCCCCAGTGGGGGAGTGGAATGTGTAATTTTTAATGTTTAATGTTTAATGTTTAATTGGGAGATCTCACCTTCTCCTCCAAAGGAGGAATTCAGAGCATATACCAGCAAGTCTTGCGACTTGACCGCAGGCGGGGCGCCCGCGTCCCCAGTGGGGGAGTGGAATGTGTAATTTTTAATGTTTAATGTTTAATGTTTAATTGGGAGATCTCA
>CAVKDW010000085.1:0-7051 GCA_963655075.1 Muribaculaceae bacterium
GATACGCCACACCTCTTGTAGTTCTTTAATCAGTCCCATTTTTGTAGATGTTCTTGCAGCACGTTATCCGTGCCATTGTCAATAGAATAGTGGTTGCGGTTGAGCCTCCAAAACGCTCTTTTGGTGTATAACGATAGTTCATAGGTGCCGTTTTCAGAAACCTTTCGGTAGATGAGCGGTAGTCCATTGCAGGGACAGCCTTTGTGGCTGAATACATAGCCGTTGTCCTGTGCTATCTGCTCCATATCGTATTGTTGGCTCATTGCGCAGTTGTTTTGTATATGATAGCATGCCTATAGTCAATATCCAGATAACGTTGTTTGCCTCTGCGTACCTGTTTGTTCCAGTTGCGTAGTGTGGCTCTGTTACCGACGAGGAAACGTGTGCCGTTTTGGACTACGTATGCGGCTTTGCCCGTTTGTGCGTACAGTCTATCCGCCTGTAGTATGGCGTTGTTTCTGCGCACACGTAAGACGGCTGTACGTACCCATTTGGCTGGGTAGATGAGCCAGCAGAAGAGTACGACACAGAGGACAGATAGTGTGCGGTTGAGTGTGGTTATTGGTTTGTTTATGTTCATATTGTTATGTTGTTCTATATACAAAAAGCGAGCGGCTATTCGATACTGAATAGTCGCTCGGTGTTTATGTTAGGTGAGTATTATGCTATGGGTTGTGTGGGATGCGGTCTTGTCGTTATGATATGTGGCAGTGTCCGGTTAGGGTTGTTGGTCTTTTTGTTTTCTCTTTCAGCGATGCGCACACAGTCTAAGTCGTACTTGGTTTGTACTCTATAGCAGAAGTCCTCCGGGATATTGAGTACTCGTCCTATGTGTATGGATTGTTCTGCTGTGATGTTTCGTTTGCCTTGTAGGATAGCACTGATGGTGGATGTTTGTATCCCGGTAGCCTTTGCGAGTTCGCATTGTTTGATTTGGCGTGCTTGCAGTTCGGTCTTGAGTATCTCCCCCACATGCACAGCCCTAAAAGGCGTGATGTTTGTTAAGTCATAAGTTGCCATAGTGGTCTGTTATTTCTATAAGTACAACATCGGTTATTTGTATCTGTTGCTGCGCATTGCTTTTGAATATAAGTCGATACCTTTTGTCACATCTTACACTCTCGTATCCTTTGAGTTTCCCTACCAGTTTCTCGTAGTGCAGACCATTGTACCTGTAAAGGTCTTCTATGCGTTCTACTTCTGCGATTATGGTGTATGCTTTGAGGAAGCCATCGATAGTTCGTTGTGGTAGTTTGCGGTATCTTTTGTCTGTAGATTTTCCATACAGCAATATCTCCACGAGAGCTTTGTTTTCGGTAGTTATATTCATTCGCGCTTTATCAAATGCGCTGCAAAGGTACACTTTTCCCATCAAATTCGCAAATCTGCTATTTATTTTATTTGGGAACAGTGTAATTATTTCTCCGTTATCATTTTATAGGAGCGGCTATTCAGTATGTCAAAGAGCACTTTTGTGAGTAAAAGACTCACGTTGTTTACTTTAATCTCTATCCGTCATTCGGCAGAGCATTGTTGCTATTAGTGTGTTTAGTCCTATGACTCCGAGCATGGTGGGTATGAGTGTCCATGACCAGCCGTAGAGTATAGGATACAGGATGAGCGTGTAAATGCCGCCCATGCAGATGAGGCACTCACAGAGCGGTTTGCGGAGTGCCGGGCAACCGATAAGGTCGCAGACGGTACAGACCAATCGGCGTACAGTGTGGAATATCATGCCATCCCACATACTGACGTATATGGCGGTGATGATGAGGGATATGACAATTATTTGTTCTATCATTGTATCTGTTGGAGTTGTTTATAGTAGCGGTGGAAATAGTAGCGCACATTGTCGAGGAAGTCGGCTTGCTGCGACACATTGTCGCGGGAGGACTTGACAGGGCGGTTCTCATCGTCGGAGAGGACATTCTCGAAATCGAAAATAGCAGGCTGACAACGCTCGGCGTCGAAGACGATATCGTACTGCTCGAACAGCGAGTTGATAAAATAGCGGCTGTCGGCGAGGCGTGGGTTCGAGCCGCTGTACTGCATCTGCGAACGAGAAAGACCAAAGTATGCCTTGACGACATCGTAGTTGTTGAGCAACGAGAGCGTGGTGGCATTGCGCCCTGCGCAGTCACCCGTGACGAGGTAGAGCGGGCGATACTGCCCATAACGGCGGTCTATCTCCTCGCAGACCATACGCGTAGTGGCGTTTTCGAGGCGTATGCAGTCGATACCTCGTACCTGCCCATTGATATGCTGGAAGAGCGTGCAGGTCATCGGGTTGCGGTTGAAATCGAACGACAAGACGAGCGGGGCATTGGGGTCGTAGGCGACATGCCCCGTATGCTTCGCACGGCTGAACGCAAAGAGCCACAGGCGTTCGTTGATTGCCTGTGGGTTCTGCTGGTACTGTGTCTCGAAAGTGAAGCGGTTCGCTGCACGGAGTTTGTGCAGTTCCTCCACCGTGTGCTTGAACGGGTAGAGTGCCGTCTCTTGCCCCTCGCTATCGACCGAGAGGGCGGGGAGGGACAGCACCTCCCATTCGGTGGGTTCTATCCTTTGGAGATAGCCTGCGAGGTCGTCGAGATGGAGACGCTGCATAATGACTATAATTGGGGTATTGCGGCTATTGACACGGGTGCGAATGGTATTCTCAAAGCGGTCGTTCACTTTATTGCGCATGACGGGAGAGAATGCGTCTTCTGGCTTGAGCGGGTCATCAATGATAATGGCACCTCCCCACTGGTTCGTCGAGCGGGCTGCGCCCTGTTGAGCTTTGAGTGTTGAGAGCAGTTCAGAGTTAGGTGTTGGCATGAGGTCGTCGGGGTATTCTTCATCGACGATACCTGCACCAAAGCCCGTGACCTGTCCTGCGGAGGATGTGGCGTATATTCCACCGCCTGTGGTAGTGTACCATTTTTGCTTTGCCTTGCTGTCGGGTTTGACCTGCACATAAGGGAATAACCGCTGATACCAATCGGAGGTAACCATATCCTTTACCCGCTCGGAGTTGTCGAGGGCAAGATTGGCAGAATAGGAAAGGTGGATGTATTTGCTTGCCGGATTGATAGCAAGACCCTTTGCGATAAACGTCTTGACTACCATCTCCGTCTTGGAATAGCGTGGCGGGCAATTGACGATTAGACGCTTGCATTGTCCGCTATACACTCGGTCGAGAGCCTCGGCTATGCGACGGTGATGTTCACCTACATTGAACGTACGCCCCTCGTGCTGACGAAAGAAATAGCGGGTCGCCCATAGGGTGTCCGTGATAATCTTGGCTCGTATGTAGTCATTAGCGGTCATAAGGTCATGTCGAGGTTCTGCAACAGGGCGCGTGCCTGCTCGAGGGTGATGGGCTGCTCGATAGCGTTGCCCTTGGTGGTGTGGTCCATATACGACTGACTGAGGTGACGGCGTTCATCCTCCGTGCATATCAAACGATAGGCGGCTATCTGCAAAGTGGGGTTCTCTGACTGCACCCAACGCGTGAGCATAGCATTGCAGCCGCGAGAACGATTTGCGGTAAGTGCCTCCTGAACGGCAGGACGTTCGTTGAGTTTGAGCGAGTAAAACTGCGACGATGCGATACCCTTATACACACCGAAGATATGCGACACACACATCACACCGTGTTTCTGTATCGCCTTGACGATGTCCCTCTCGTACTGCTCTATGGATTGGTGCTTGCTCATTGTTGTGCGACCTTTGTGGCTGATGTACTCTCTTTTAGCCTCTCCGATTTGTCCGATTTTGGTACACTCTCCCCCTATTGCGCTGCAAAGATACTTATCTTTTTGATAATACACAAGAGATAAAAATAAAAAAAGTTATCGTTATGATAATTTAGTAGGTACAAAAAAGCCGTCCTCTCGGCTCAAAGAGGACGGCGGGTGTAATTAAAGAACAAACGAGTTGTGAGCCTTATTTGACTAATGTAGTGGCGGACAATTCTTTCCCGATGGCTCGTATGCCGTTTTGTATGCGCAACACTTGCGCTTCGGAGATATACTGCCCACGACGATACTGGCGCATTAGTGTGTCGTTGATACCCACATATTGAGCAATCTTGCTGACATTGAGGTATGGATGCGCATCATAGAATGCCGCCAAGTCGTATTGGTAGGTAAATTCGATGTCCTGTAACTCTTTCGGCAATGGTTTGTTGTCCTCCTTGTAGGTATCTACCATTTCTTGGTAGCCGATTAAGAAGTCTGCTTTTGCCTCTTCGACTGTGTTACCTTCTCCAATTATGGTATTTTTCAACTTAGGCGTATAGATACCATACGAGCCGTCTGCTCCTCTTTCGATGATTGCTGTAACCTTTTTCATTGTTTTATTGTATTTATGTAAGCAGTAGAGGATTATTGCACCCCTATCTGCTTCTTGATTTTTGCACAAGTTCCGTTTTTTACCTCTTCGCTCTCGTGCCGACCAATCTCTATAAAATAGTCTTTGTCAGGGTGGCAATAGATGTCGTGGCGGCTACCGTGTCGTTTGAGTTTCCAACCATTTCGGATAGCCAATTTCTTTAGTTCACTCCATTTCATTCTCTCTTGTTCTTTGAATTACGCTGCAAAGGTACTACTTTTTTCTATATTACGAAAATGTTATATAGCAAAAATGTTATATATTTGTATTTTGTAATCTGTATATTACAAAAAGAGCCACCGCTTTGTTGGGCAGTGGCTCTTGGAGGAACAGACAAACCTCCAATGTCGCGCAGGTGGATTGATAGCATTGCAGCGGGACTTTCACCCGCACGTCTGCCTTTACAGGCGTAGTTTTTTAGTTGATTATAGATGTAATATAAAATACAGCGTAACAGCATTGGCTATCATTTCGCGTTCTTGGCGCGACGAAAATTCAAAGAACACTTGCGGCTTTCCGTTTTTTAGTTCCTGCCGCATGGGAATTGGGGCTTGTTTTAGTTTCGGTAGTTCTCGCAGGCGGGAGAGCCGACGACTATCTTCGGGAACGGGTGGAGCGCACAGACGATGAGCGTGGGCTTGCCGTAGATAGGCACAATAGCCAGTGTATGTACAAAGTCTATCATCTCTTGGTAGATGTCGGGCATTAGTCTCTTGAAAAGCGCATTACCTTTTAGTGCATTCTCAAAGGCGTGAGCCATATACTCATGTTCGCTATTGGTTGGCTTTCGAAAGTATTCTTCTTCATGTCCCCATCCGCACTTTGGATAAAGAGCTTTTAGTGTATCGGCAACGGCTGCCAATTGCTCCAGCGCATCGTTTTTTTCTGCACCATATTTTGCAAGACACCCTGCAGGTTTTGTATAAACTATCTTTATTCTCAGTTCTCTTAATTGCTTGTCGAGATATAAATATCTCGCCGTCTTCTTCGATTCTGTAACAGTTACAAACTCTCCTTTATCACTATCCAATACTTGTTTCTCGGTTGTGACTGTTACTTTCTTCTTTAGGCGGTCTTTATGCCGACTCATCATGTCTCTCAATTCTTTCGAATCGAATATGGATCTCTGGTTTACTATGGCGTGTCCGCATTCATGGTAAACAACAGATTCCTGATGCCAAGCAGAATCTTTATTTCTCTGTGTCATAAAGAGATGAACCTCATTTCCAGAACAATAATTCTTCCCCTCTTTATTCTCTATAACTATCTTGATTTCTTTCTCGGCATAAGAGAACAACTCCTCATTTAGTTTGCCGTACATCTTTTCGAACTTATCGTAATCTATAACATAGACATCTGCTTTCATTGCTTGCCTCCTTTCTTGATAAGACGGACTGCTTTTACTATGATGTTACGAGTGCAATCCAATTCACACGCTCCATTCGCCCAGAAGACATAGCAGAACGCGAAATCCTTATGTTCCTTACTTGAAGTCCAATAACTTTTAGCAGTCTTGGCGGGCAAAAACAACTCGTTCCCGTTACGGGCTACAAACAGCAGCCCCTGTCGTTTCTTGTCCCACAAGTGCGGGACATTGTCTATGAGTTCCTGCCAATCCTCCTGTGTCGGTAGGTTCTCGCCGAACTGCTTCACTGCCTCATCAAAAGTAGCGTACAGCGGTTGTCCGTTCTCTGCAACCTCGTTCTCGGTTGCCCATAGGTTGCCACTCGGCAAACCTAAATCAATAAATTCTTTTGCCATTCATTTTTTCTTCTTGTTAGTTAATGTTTTTATTGCTTGAAAAATTGCATCATAGATGGCTTCTTCACGGCTATAGTAGGTAGCGGATTGATACGCATCTCTTGCACAGTGAGACCGCGGCTCAAAGACCACTATATAGGCGACGTAACTCATCTTATGCTCCTTAGTCTCAAGACTATACCATGAATTGATGTTGTAATCGATGTACAACCCCTTCCCCTCCAACCAGTCCAGCACCTCGTGGTAGGTAGGGGCGGAAGTCTGCACCTCTAACAACTCTCTGTTAGTAGTTTCAGTTTCGTACGCCCAAAGCAGCCCATCACGGTCGTACCAATCTCTACATCCCTCATTGTACCCTGCTTCTTTCAGTGCCTTTGCCGTTTCGAACGGCACGAAAAACTTGTTATTCATTGCTTGCCTCCTTTCTTGATAAGACGGACAGATAGCCCGTAGTAGCGACAAGCACCGGTGCTTGCGTATGCCTCATCAAAGCCGAAGCGCATGTCGTACGCGCCGTACGAGTCGTACGCCGTAGCAGACCAATAGTAGCCGCGGCTCCGCACATTGCATATATTCGACTCGTAGCGGATGCCCATAGCGGGCAAGAACAACTCTTTCCCGTTGCGGGCTACAAACAGCAGCCCCTGTCGCTTCTTGTCCCACAAGTGCGGGACATTGTCTATGAGTTCCTGCCAATCCTCCTGTGTCGGTAGGTTCTCCCCGAACTGCTTCACTGCTTCATAGAAAGTAGCATACAGCGGTTGTCCGTTCTCTGCAACCTCGTTATCGGTTGCCCACAGGTTGCCACTCGGCAATCCTAAATCGATAAATTTCTGTTCCATTGTTTTGTTTTTAGATTGTTTGTTTTATTGTTTGTTCCATTGGTTCGAACCTAAAGCCCATGGCGATGCCG
>CAVKDW010000086.1:0-6957 GCA_963655075.1 Muribaculaceae bacterium
GGTCAGAATAGAAGTTGCGGGTCATCACCGCCTCACCATAGCCAGCTATTGTCAAACGAGTGGCACGGGTTTGTTGATCAGGTGTGAATGCCGCTGTGGTGTTGCCGTCTTCGCTACTCCCCACTCTTGGGGTAGCAGTGGTGTACGCATCGACTTGTTGTTGGGCTTGTTCGAGTCGCTCTATACGTTCGAGTAGTGTTTTCAAGTCATTTGTACTGACTTGGATAGAATCGTCCGCTTGAACATGTAACAAATTAGCAAGCAATACAATGACAGTTATTATCCTATATCGTTTCATATATGTATTGATAAACATGACTAATACTTCAGGTCTCTATGAAAATCATTGCAAAATTACAGTGTTTGGTATTATGTGAACAATACCATATTTTGGGGAAATATAGTGCTGGTACACAAATTTGGCGGAGTCTCTTAAAAGCAGTACCTTTGTTGCCGTTTTTCGAGAAAGTAGCAGTACTACTCATACAGGAATAATGAACAAGATAAAATCATTTATTGATAGTAATGCGTTGGTCTTAGCCATGCTCATCGGTGTTGCCGGACATTCACTGTTTTACCACTTGTCATGGTTGTTGCCACCGATGATTTTTCTGATGTTGTTCTTCACGTTCTGCAAAGTCAATCCATTGGATCTACGTTTACATACTTGGCATTGGTTGGTGTTGGTGGTACAATTAGTCTTGACAGGTATCGTATATTATGGTCTGCTGTTGTCGTTGCGCGGTATGTCACTGTATCTAAACATAACAGAGGCAGATATTGCCGTAGTGAGTCAAGGTCTTATGATGTGCGTGATCATGCCAACGGCTACAGCAGCACCTATCATCGCAGGTAAGTTAGGTGGAAGCATTCAGAACCTGACTACATTCACACTATTAAGCAATTTGGCCACTGCAGTGATCGCGCCGGCTTTTTTCCCCATAGTCAATCCGTGTTCTGATATAGATTTTTGGGTAGCGTGCTGGATGATCCTGCGTAAGGTGAGTCCGTTATTATTGGGACCGTTTTTTGCTGCATGGATATTGAGAGTATGCTACAACGCACACCAGAAGCATAAGGGAAGTAGCAAGATGTTTATCCTGTCTGCGCCATGGTCATCAATGCCATTTTATATCTGGATAGGGACTTTGGTTATTCTTATGGCACAGATAACACAAACCATGCTGACGCAGCATTATAACTTATGGACAATAATCGTCTTGTGTGTCGGCGCATTGCTGACATGTCTGATACAGTTTAGACTTGGCAGGGTGATTGGTTTTCGTTTCCCCGCACCGAATAAAGGTGAGGATTATCATGACGTACTGATAGATCCGGCAGCAGCCAACTATACGATGCCAGAAGTGAGTCGTATAACGGCAGGTCAAGCATTCGGACAGAAAAACACGACCCTTGGTGTGTGGATGTCACAGGCCTATCTAACGCCATTATCTGCAGTTGGTCCGGCTGCGTATATAGTATGGCAAAACCTCATCAACTCCATGCAACTATTGGTTGTCGCTAAAAGAGTGAAAAAGAGACAATGATTTGGACATTCCGTGCTTTTTCCATAACTTTGCAGGCGTTTTCTGGAAATTATCTCTCTCCTGTTCGGAGAATATCTTTGTAACACGTAGTAATGGTGATTATAACATCAGATTATGAATATATCATATAATTGGTTAAAGAGGTATCTGCCTATCACAGATGATGCAAATACCGTAGCAAGTATCTTGACCTCTATCGGGTTAGAGGTTGGGACTGTAGAGACAGTACAGACTATCAAAGGTGGTCTGCAGGGTTTAGTAGTAGGCGAAGTGGTGACATGTGTTCCCCACCCCAACTCAGACCACTTACATATCACCACCACACGTATAAGTCAAGAGCAAGAGCCGTTACAGATAGTGTGTGGAGCACCCAATGTGGCTGTTGGTCAGAAAGTCATTGTGGCTACTATAGGCACTACACTTTACCAGGGTGATGAGAGTATGACTATCAAGCGTGGTAAGATTCGAGGGGTGGAGTCTTTGGGTATGCTATGTGCTGAGGATGAGATAGGTATAGGGACCAATCATGATGGTATCATGGCGTTGCCTCAAGATACTCCTGTAGGTATGCCGGCAAGAGAGTATTTTCATGTGGAAGACGACAGTTTGATAGAGGTGGACATTACACCTAATCGCTCAGACGCTGCTTGCCATTATGGTGTGGCTCGAGACCTATATGCATATTATAAGTCGCATGGGCAAGATATGACTTTGACAAAACCTGATGTCAGTGCCTTTAAGATAGATAATCATACTCTGCCTATCCAGGTTATTATTGACAATAAGGAAGCATGTCCGAGGTATACCGGTGTGACCGTTAAGGGAGTGACCGTACATGAGTCACCAGCGTGGTTAAAGAAAGCACTCAACTCAATAGGGATGCATTCAATCAACAACGTAGTGGATGTTACCAATTTCGTGCTGCATGAGATGGGACAAGCACTGCACTCTTTCGATGCGGATAAGATAAAAGGTAATGTGATACATGTACGTAACGCCCACGAAGGTGAGAAGTTTGTCACGTTGGATGGCATAGAGCGTACGTTATCGTCTGCAGACCTGATGATCTGTAATGCAGAGGAGCCTATGACTATAGCAGGCGTGTTCGGAGGACTGAATTCAGGTATCACAAATGAGACTAAGAATGTGTTTTTAGAGAGTGCCTATTTCGATCCTGTGTCTATTCGTAAGACGGCCCATCGTCATCAGTTGTCCACTGATGCCAGTTTCCGCTATGAACGTGGTTGCGACCCTAATAATACACTTTATGTGCTGAAACGTTGTGCTTTGTTGATACAGGAAGTGGCTGGCGGAGAGGTCTCTATGGATGTGACGGATCAGGGGCAGACTTATTTTGAACCTTGGCAAGTGACATTGGACATCTCACATGTAAATATGCTAATAGGTAAGACGTTACCTAAAGAACAGATAGAGGCTATACTGCGTGCATTGGAGATAGAGATATATGATCAGCAGGGAGACGTATGGCATATAGGTGTTCCCCGCTACCGTGTGGACGTGCAACGCGAGTGTGATGTGATAGAGGACATACTGCGTATCTATGGCTATAACAATGTGGAGTTCCCGGATAAAGTAAACACGAGCCTCAGTTACAGTCCTAAACCCAATCCTATCGCATTACAGACACGTATCTCTGATCAGTTGTCTGCACAAGGCTTCAATGAGATATTGAACAATTCGCTCACAAAGATATCCTATTATGATGGCTTGGCAGAGTATCCGTTAGACACATGTGTCAAGATTCTCAACCCATTGAGTCAGGACTTGGGTGTTATGCGTCAGACCTTGCTCTTTGGAGGATTAGAGAGTATCCAGCGCAATGCCAACCGCAAGAATACTGACCTGAAGTTCTACGAGTTTGGTAATTGCTACCATTATGACAAGGACAAAGTGTCTGTGCGTCAGGCTAAAGATGTCCATTGGCAGTTTGATCCACTGTATGCTTATAGCGAGGAACCTCATCTTGCACTGTGGATTACAGGGAACAAGACTTCACAGACATGGGTTCATAAAGAGGAGAAATGTACGTTCTATCAACTGCATGCTTATGTTAATAATATATTGCTTAAACTGGGAGTCGATGTAAAACGCTGTACATTAGAACCTCTGAGCAATCATTTATTCTCAGACGGACTACAACTACTGTCGCCTAATGGCAAGAATATAGGTATGATAGGGGTTGTGAGTGACCCTATTCGCAAAAGTTTTGACATAGACAATCCTATCTACTATGCTGATTTGGATTGGACACAGTTGTTGAAACTGAATAAGCAATATAAACCAATCATCAACGACTTGCCAAAGTTCCCTGAGGTGAAACGTGATTTTGCACTGCTCGTTGATAAAAAGACACACTTTGCAGATCTAGCCAAAGCCGCACATGAGACAGAGAAGAAACTATTGAAGGATGTGTATCTGTTTGATGTCTATGAGGGGAAGAATATAGAGGAAGGGAAGAAATCTTATGCCGTATCTTTTATCTTACAAGATAAGGACAACACTTTGAAAGAGCATCAGATTGAGAATATTATGCAACGCCTTCAGAAGACTTTCGAAGAGAAGTTTGGTGCCAAATTACGATAATCCTATACTACGCTCATGCGAATGTATAACTAAGCAAATATATAATCGTAACAAAAGAGGCAGGGCAACTACCCAGCCTCTTTTGTTTTATTATATAGACATAACTTTGTTATGCAATAGGTATCATCAAGGCAACGACGAGTGACAAGATGGCGTAGAATTCTGGTAGAGCCGCATAAATCATCGTGTTGGCTTGAACATCATAGCCAGCAGCGATACCTGCGATACCATTGGCGCATACCTGACCTTGACGAATACCTGAGAGCATGCATACTAAACCTACAGACAGACCGATTGCAAAGCAGAGTGGTCCGTTAGCAGCAATAAGATCAATGCCCTTGTTCAGCCACATGAACCAAGCCACGAAGCCATATAGACCTTGCGTAGCAGGAATAGCAGACAGAATCATGTAACTGCTGGATTTGTCTTTGTTCTTCTTGAGTGCACCTTCTGCAGCATTACCTGCAATAGTGGTACCATAAGCAGAACCTACACCGGCGAGAGCCATCATTAGACCCCAACCAAGATAACCTAAAATTTCATTCATAATAGTTTGTTTTAGTATTTATTTGTTTCTTATTCCTTGTTTGTAAAAGGCTGATAGAGCGTACCTTTACCCTCATATCCGCAGTTCTTGAAGTACTCCACAAAACTCAAACGCAACGGGTGTACGAAGGCACCTAACGAGGAGAGTGCGAGATTAAGTACATGACCTAAGATAAGTATTAGTATGCACCCTATCCAACCGCCTACGGACCCTGATAATGAAAGGGCTAACTCGTTAAACGCAGCACCAAGCATACCACCTGCCAGTCCAAGAGCGTAGAGGCGGATATAGGACAACACATCACCCAACACACCGGTCACCATACCGTAAGTATCCCATAGTCCTGCTCCTATGTTAATCAGCGGGTTACGGCCTGGGGTATTGAAAATGAAGATACCCAAAGCGGATATAGCACCCACAATGATGAATGCCCATTCTGCCACTTCTGCAGAGAACAGATGGGTCAGCATTAAGACGGTGATGATGATACCGCCAACGATGAGCAATAGCCAACCCCATGTAGAAACCGTCTCTTTGAAGCCGTAGCGCTTGGTGAAACAGAGTGCTTTGACCGTCATGGCAAGACAGATATGGAACACACCAATACCAAGAGCCATAAGCATCTGGATTTCGTATTTAGTACCCAAGACCTCTACCTGACCGGTTATCATGACGTCTTTCAGACATTGCGGTACCCACGATGCGTCAGGCAGACTGATGCCGAAGAACGTACCGAGGAAGAAACCTACAACCATGGTACCTACACCGAGTGCAGCAATGGTAGGACCAAGACCATCAAACATCTGTATCTTGAGTTTGCCTTTAGCGATAAGCAGACCAATGATAATCAGCAGGATACCATAGCCTGAGTCTCCTAAACAGAGAGCGAAGAACAACAGGAAGAATGGTGCCAGTATCGGTGTCGGGTCGAACTCCCCATACGAAGGCCAACCGTACATACCCGTCAGTCCTTGGAACAGGCGTGCGAACCAGTTGTTATGCAGTTTGATAGGTGTATCGTCCTCCTCTGTCGGATCTTCCACTTGATAGTAGATATGCTGCTGCTCCAACAGTGCGTAGAGCGCATTCTCCTTATCTATAGGACAGAAGCCTTCTAACAGTTTTAGGCTACCCTCTGCGATAGTGTCCGTGTTGAGCGTCACACGCTGCCAGTCAATCTGCTGCAGCGTCGATTGCAGTTGCTCTTTGAGTGCAGGGATATTCTCTTTTGCCCAGAGTTCGATGCGAGCGTTCTGCGCAACAAGCAAGCCATTCAGGCCCTCGACATCTTTCTGCAGGTCGGCAGCGGATTTCTCGTTGAGCGTCTGCTCTTGACAGTTGTCGGGCAGTTCTGCCGCAGGCATATTGGTTCCTGACACTTGTACAAAATAGGTAGTAGAACCGATGGTTGTCACCTCAATACCCCACTCTGGTTGGAAATGCTTCTTGGAACAGGTATAGAAACACAGTTGGTAGCCGGCATCACGGAGCTGCTGAATGCGTTGCGGCGAAAAGTCTCCCCACACCTGCATACGATCCGCCTCTTTCTTGGTAGAGGCGATACGTTGCTCAAGGTTCGTACGCTCTTGCAACAGTTGGTCGGGTGCACCATTGGCGATGGTCTTTCGCAACGAGTCCGCCTGCTGCAGCAGTTCCTGCAGTTTCGGGTCATCGGCTTGACCTGCTGCTTTCTCGGTGATATGCACCACGCCCAGCGAACGCAGTTGCTCCAAGAATACTTCATAATCACGATGGAACACCAAAAAGGTGTATTTCTTCATCCGGGTAATCATACAGCCACCTCCTTTCTTGCGTTCTCTTCCTCTGCGCGGGTTTCTGCCTCACGCTTGGCCTTTACAATCTTCTGACTGGACTTAGAGAGATTCTCCTCATCCTCCATAAAACGTTTAATCTTACGTATAGCATCCTGATAACCAGGTATCTGCACTTTCTCGAAGAGGTTCACCTTCTGAGTAGTCTTCTTGCGGGCATAGTCCAAGAGGTCTACCTTACGGCGTACGAACTCTTGTCGAATCCCCACATCAGCAATGGCTTTGAGTTGCTCAAAACCATCAGCAAACCACTTCGGGCTGGAGAACAGGCTGAACTCCTTGGTGGAATAGACCACCTCATCCAATACCGGCACACGCACGCCTGCTATCTTCTTGATAGACATACGCACATCGTCCACATGTATCAGACTGGTATCGAACTCACCCCAGAGCGCAAGCATCTGGTCGTAGTCCTTGATACGGCGGT
>CAVKDW010000087.1:0-6914 GCA_963655075.1 Muribaculaceae bacterium
CTTGAGAATGCAGGATATCGTGTTGCTATTGTCCCACAACCAGATTGGCGAGGAGACCACAGAGATTTTACTAAACTTGGGAAGCCGCGTCTGTTTTTTGCAGTATCGGCAGGTAGCATGGATTCTATGGTAAACCATTATACTGCTGCTAAACGCTTACGTTCTGATGATGCTTACACACCAGATGGTAAGGCAGGGAAGCGACCGGACTACTGTACGATCACGTATTGTCGAATATTACGTCAATATTTTCCGGACACTCCTATTGTTATTGGAGGTATAGAAGCCTCTATGCGACGATTGACACACTATGACTATTGGGCAGACAAATTGATGCCCTCTATTCTCATTGACTCACAAGCAGACTTGTTGGTTTATGGTATGGGGGAGAAACAGATGCTTGAAATAGCCAAACGCGGCATACGACACGATATCCCACAGACAGCATGGGTGAGTCAACAATGTCCAGTGATAGATGAAAGCACAGTATTGCTTCATAGTCACGAACAAGCAGTCAGCAGTAAGCAGGCACATGCAGAGAATTTTCGTCTGATAGAAACAGAGAGTAATAAGATATATGCAGCCACAATTGTACAACCTGTTGGCGATTGTTTTGTAGTAGTTAATCCGCCATACCCTATGATGGCATCTCAAGAAATAGATGCCATATATGATTTACCCTTCCAATATCGTCCACATCCTAAATATAAAGACAAACGGATACCTGCTTATGAGATGATACGTTTCTCTGTTTGTATGCATCGAGGTTGCTTTGGCGGGTGCAGTTTCTGTACTATATCGGCACATCAAGGGAAGCAGATAGTCTCTCGCTCTAAAGAGAGTATATTGCGGCAAATAGACAAACTAAAGGATTTGCCAGATTGGAAAGGGTATATCAGCGACCTTGGAGGTCCCAGTGCCAATATGTACGGTATGCATGGGCGTGATATGAGTCTGTGTGAATGTTGTGCACGTCCCAGTTGCCTGCAACCTAATATATGCAAGAATCTTAACCAAGATTTTGGGAGTCTGTTAGATGTGTATCATGCTGTTGACAGGCTGCCGTATGTTAAGAAAGCATTTGTAGGTAGTGGTATACGTTACGATCTCATGTCTGAAGAGTATGGAAGAGACTTGATAACCAAACATGTGTCTGGGCGACTCAAGGTTGCACCCGAACACACATCTGCCACGGTTCTTCGACTTATGCGCAAACCATCATGGGATCATTACGAACACTTTCGGCAGTTCTTCGAACAAGTCAATAGAGAGGCAGGCTTACACCAACGACTCATTCCCTATTTCATCTCATCACATCCGGGTTGTACTAACCGAGACATGCAACAATTAGCCCATCTCACGCAGCAGATGCACTATCGTCCTGAGCAAGTTCAGGATTTTACTCCAACCCCATTGACATTGTCAACAACGATGTACTATACCGGGATAAACCCATACACGATGCAGCCGATATATGTGGCTCGGACACCAGAACAGAAGAAGAAGCAAAATAGTTACTTCTTCTGGTGGAAACATGTTTCTGTTGGGTCATCATCAACTCGTACGGCACACCATTTGTTACGAAGTCATAAGTAAAAGCATATTATCACGATGGTAAAGATACTAAAACGTAAGAAGAAGTTTCGGATAAACCCTGATACACTTGCTCTGGAGCAGATAGAACACGGGATCGTATATTGGCTGCGCCAGACGAGTGTGTATATATTGGGTGGTATCGTATTGGGTGTGTTTTTTCTTTATCTATTTCTCACATTTTTCCCCTCGCCACGTGAGAAGCAGTTGCAACGCGAGAAGGAAGCATTGAGTGCACAATTACAGACGCTGAATAGACAAGTGGATCAGATGCAACTTGTCATGACCGATTTACAACAACGAGATGATAATTTATATCGCGTACTCTTTGGAGCAGAACCTATCCCGATGGCGAACCGCCAAGGGGCACAACGAAAGATATCTTATTACGAGCAGATAGCACAGATGACGAATAGTCAGTTATCTGCAGATCTCGCCCTCAAAGTCGATGTGCTTGAGAAGGAACTCTATGTGCAAGCCAAGTCATACGATGATATTCTTGAGATGGCCAAGACACAAGAAGTACGTATGGAGAACATCCCTGCTATTCAACCAGTGCTTAACAAAGACCTCACACGTGTAGCATCGGGATATGGCGTACGTATTGACCCCGTTTATCATGTGCGTAAGTTCCATGCAGGTATGGACTTTACCGCACCTGTTGGAACAGAGGTATATGCCACAGGTAACGCCAAAGTCGTCTTTGTCGGGTGGAAGCAAGGATATGGCAATACGGTTATTCTGGACCATGGTTTTGGATATAAGACGTTATATGGGCACTTGTTCAAATCGTTAGTTAGGGAGGGACAGAAAGTGCATCGTTATGACATTATTGCGTTAGTCGGCAATACAGGCAAGTCCACAGGACCACATTTGCACTACGAAGTGCGATACAACGACCATCCGATAGACCCGCGTAACTACTACTTCTATGATCTATCGCCTGAGGAGTATGACCGAATGGTACAACTATCTAACAACTTCGGACAGATGTTAGACTGATAATAACCCGGAGAGCAATGAAATGCAGTGTCGTTATATTGAACTGGAACGGAGAAGTTATGCTTCGTCGCTACCTGCCATCTGTTTTAACCAATACTACGAATACGGATGTTGATATTGTCGTTGTGGACAACGGCTCAACCGATGCATCGGTTGAGTACTTGCAAACACAACCTGTACGACTTATCCAACTTGATACAAATTATGGCTTTGCCGAGGGCTATAACCTTGCTATCAGTCAAATAACCGACTCTGAGCATGTGGTGCTGTTGAACTCTGACGTTGAGGTCACGCACGGTTGGATAGAGCCATTGTTAAGTTATATGGACGCACACCCGGATGTGGCGGCAGTACAACCTAAGGTACTCAGTTGGCAGTCCAAGGAGGATTATACAGAGGGTAAGACCAATGCCATACATTTCGAGCATGCAGGAGCTGCCGGCGGGATGATTGATGCGTTAGGTTATCCGTTCTGTAGAGGACGTTTTCTAACATACGTAGAAGAAGATAAAGGACAGTATGATAGTATTATCCCGATATTTTGGGCAACAGGAGCATGTATGATGATACGTGCTGCCTTATATAAAGAGACAGGAGGGTTGGATAGGGTGTTCTTTGCTCACCAAGAAGAGATAGACCTATGCTGGCGGTTGCAATGTAGGGGTTACAAGATAGTGTGTGTACCGCAGTCTGTTATCTATCATTTAGGCGGAGGGGCGTTAGGATATGAGAAGCCGCGTAAGACCTATCTTAACTTCCGAAACAACCTACTCATGCTCTATAAGAACTTACCAACATGTCGTCTGTATGCTGTGTTATTCATACGTTTCTTCTTAGATTATGTTGCAGCCATGCAGATGCTATTCGCAGGTAAGCCTGAGAATGCGAAGGCTGTTGTACAGGCGCGGTGTGATTTCATCGCATTGCGTCGGCAGTACAGGTCATTGCGCAAGCAGAATCTCTCTATAGCTCAGGTTACTTATCCCGACACTATTGCCAGACGGAGTATTATCTTTGATTATTATCTCCTTGGTAAACGGAGATGAATTTGATTTCTTCGATAGCCCGTTTCAGTTCCGGGTCGAAGCGTAAGGCGTATGCGTAGTTACCGTGCTGGTAGTAGTAACGCTTTACAATCTCTGACCCTAATAACGTCTCTATCTCCTGGCGGTTCTTCGCTATGGCTTTGCGATAATCCACAGTCATTTGGTGTTGCCATATACGCATCTCAGCGAGCAGGGTGGAGTCCAAGTCTTCGTTCTCAGCCACTTTGATTAATTCTTTGAAGTAACGTCCTGTTTCTGTTTCGTAGGTGTAATGTGTGCTATCCAAGAAATGGCAGAAGTCTTCTATATCTGTATCGGTTAGTCGAAACTCTGTAGGTTGCGGGATGGACGTATGTTGCTGACGATAATATGTGGCATAATCGAAGAACTTATTGGAGCGATACAAGTCATAGCAGATGTTTATTTTCTGAGAATCTGTCAATACGATGTCTGGTAGCACACCTCCAGCCGTGTCCCTGTGTAGTTGGTTGCCACGTTGCCGTTCCGCATAGTCTATAGCCTGGATGCAGCGACCGGAAGGCAGATAATATTTTGCGGTAGTCACTTTTAGATGCCCATCGTAGGCTATCGGTCTGACGTTCTGTACTAATCCTTTTCCAAAAGTACGTTGACCGATTAATGTTGCACGTCTGAGGTCTTGCAGGCTACCCGCTACGATCTCTGCGGCGGAGGCAGACTGGTTATCAACGAGTATAACGAGTGGCATATCAGGATAGATAGGAAAGGTACTCGTCAAGTACTGACGACTGTTCTGAACAGTCTTTCCACGTGTAGCCACCACTTCAGTCCCTCGTGCGACAAAGAAACTCACCATTTGTATAGCCTCGTCTATGATACCCCCGACATTACCCCGCAAATCGATGATTAGGCGATTGATATGCTGTTGTTGTACCATGCTATCTAATGCCATCAGAAACTCTTGAGCCGAGTTGGTCGTAAACTCATTGAATGCTATATAGCCAATAGAGTCTTCGATGACAGAAGCATAAGAGACTGCAGGTAAGTGTATGTCACGTCGTGTCACGTTTCGTTCTATAGTCTGACCATCACGTTCCACCACAATAGTGATGGTTGTGCCAGCCTTACCGCGCAGCCTGTCGGATACTTGTTTGTTACCCTTACCGTGACAAGTCATGCCATCTACAACAATAAACTTATCTCCCGCCTGTAACCCTGCCTGGTGAGCAGGCATACCTTCATAGGGTTCACTGATATAGGTATCGCTGTCACGTTGCATGATGATAGCCCCTATACCACCATACTTCCCTGTGGTCATCATACGTAGGCTCTCATTTTCCCGTTTCGGGATATAGACTGTATAAGGATCTATACGGCGCAACATCTGGTTGATACTGACCTCTATCAGTTCTTCGTAATTGAGTGTATCAACATAGTTCATATCTAACTGACGCATGACATCGGTGTAGATAGTCAGGTTCTTGTCAATAGATCCTGTCTTGGTGGTTGCTGACGCTATGCCGGCAGAGAACAAGAGAATGATATACAGACTGAAAAGACGATACTTAGACATGGTGTGATTGGTTTCTATGTTATTTTGTTTCTGTGGGCATTTGTTTATCAGGCAGATATTCGGAAATATCTTTATGGTACGAGTAAAGGTCTCTCACGAATGACGAAGAGACGTGAGCAAACTCAGGACGGGTGTAGAGAATGATGGTCTCGATGTCGCCTAACTGCTTATTCGCTTCTGCCATATTCCTCTCGTGTTCAAAGTCTTCGACACAACGTACACCTCGCAAGATACAGTGGGCATCGTGTTGTTTGGCAAAATCAACGGTAAGACTATCGTATATCTCAACGGTGACGCGAGGTTCATGAGCAAAGATACTGCTGATAGCAGCAAGACGTTGACGGATAGGGAACGTCTCTTTCTTGTTTATATTACGACCAATACCGATGACAATCTCGTCAAACACTGTCAATCCGCGCATGACGATATCATAATGCCCGATAGTGAACGGGTCAAAACTTCCTGGAAATATGGCTCTTCTCATTGCTTTGTATGATGAATAGATACTTTGTTTTCGGTTGAATGATTATGGCAGAGAAACACATATCGCTTTCTCTAATGCATCTTTGGCTGCTTCTCTGTAAGCGTTTATCAGTCCTCCTGTCCCTAATAGGGTGCCACCAAAATAGCGGACAACGACGACTAAGATGTAATCTAATTGTTTTGTGTCGATAGCACGCAATATAGGCATACCTGCTGTGCCATGAGGCTCCCCATCATCTTTCGTGCGCCATAAGTTATCCCCTAAGCGGTAGGCATAACACACATGGCGTGCATCGTGATATTTCTTTTTATACCATGTGATACGGGTCTTGGCTTCCTCCTCATCTGCAATATGCTCTGCAAAGGAGAGAAACTTACTGCCCCGGTCTTTGTACAGACCTGTGCTGAGTGATGATATGGTGCATTTCCCGACTGGCACGGTGACTTAGTTTAGTTGTGCAAAGGTACTGCAATATTTGCAGGTGTGCAAATATTTGGTTTATAAGTCGGGGCAACCGCATCTGTACTCTTGAACATCCTTATCTTTCCCATGCTGTCTTTCTTGGTAAGGGTCTTGATAGGCGTTGTGCCACTCTTGTAGTAGTTGGCATTGCTGTCGGCATAGAATGCTTGTTCCTATGGAGAGTGATGTCATGCCGCTGAGACCTGTGGTTTTATCTTCTATTGACGGGTCTGACTCTATATCCTTCTTTTCTCAGTTGGTTGAGCAATCCATCTTCTCCTCCCAAGTAGTTGGCATTGAGTGTGATAAACGTATTTCCGTCTTGCAAGTATGGGCGTAATCTTTTCACCCATACAAGGTTACGTTTGGCATATAGTTGATAGTCGGAGTATGATATGGACGTTTGGTTGTCAGGTCCTTTTATTTGATATGCGATGTCGGCTAATCTACCGTATTTGTACATATTGAGTATGGCACGTTCTTGTTGCACTTCCCGTTCCGGATATTCAATGACTTTGAGCAGTTCGGAGCATTGCCAATGAAAAGGTTCCCGATCAAAGAGCATATACATTGTTTCCCCTATATTGTCGAGTCCGTATATTGGCTTTTCGTTTTCTATTGCGATGGCTTCGAAAAACGTTTCCATAGAGCGTTGTTCGTCGTAGTCAAGCCAACGTTTCATCAGTTCTGTTCGGTACATCTCTGTGAGGTATGACGGTTTCATTCGTCCTAACCGGTCTAATCCCATACCGAGAGTGATGCGTAAGGTCTGGTC
>CAVKDW010000088.1:0-6883 GCA_963655075.1 Muribaculaceae bacterium
GCTGAAAGTTGGGTTAATGTTTAATTTGTAATTTTTAATGTGTAATTGATGTCGGGGATGGGGTGCGTCGATAAGAGTAAGGAGTAAAGAGTAAGGAGTAAGGACAGTATCATAGTTAATCTGTTGGTCGAGGGTATATAGGTGATGTAGAGCATACATTTGATCTGTTCGTTATAGATAATCTGTGGTATATGGTTGATACAGGGGTATAGTTTGGTATGGTTTGGTGGTTGTGTGAATAGGAAAAATGAGTTTACTATAGTGTATGTGAGAAAAATGTTATATCTTTGCAGGTCGTTTCTGCCAGTGGTTTAGAGGTAGTGGTTTTGGAGTAATGGGGTTGGGATGTCAGGTTTGGAGGTGTTGGGTTTTAGGTAGAAGACATAAGGTGTGATAATAAAGGACAAAAGATATGAAGAATTACAAGTTGTGGAATGTACTATGTGGTTGGATAGTGTTTGCTATCGCAGCGGTGACGTACCTTCTGACTATTGAGCCTACTGCGTCGTTTTGGGACTGCGGTGAGTTTATTTCGAGTGCACATAAGTTAGATGTTGGTCATCCGCCCGGAGCACCATTCTTTATGCTGATGGGTCATTTCGCTTCTCTCTTTGCCGGTGATGTAGGTCACGTGGCTATGTGTGTGAATGCGATGTCGGCTTTGGCTTCTGCATTTACTATACTTTTCTTGTTTTGGACCATAACGGCGTTGGGGCGCAAGTTGGTGCAACCCACTTCTGTGTCCAAGGGTATAGCTTTGTTAGGTGCGGGTGCTGTCGGCGCATTAGCATACACGTTCTCGGATACGTTCTGGTTCTCTGCCGTTGAGGGTGAGGTATATGCTTCTTCCTCTCTGTTTACTGCAATTGTATTCTGGCTTATACTGAAGTGGGATGAGCATGCAGATGAAGATGGTTCGGACAAATGGTTGATATTGATAGCCTACTTGATGGGTCTGAGTATAGGTGTACACCTGTTGAACCTGCTGACTATACCTGCGATAGTGTTGGTATATTACTTCCGTCGATATGCGTTCTCATGGAAAGGTGTTATTACGGCGTTCTTGTCCTCTGTGGTTATCTTGGCGGTTGTGTTGTATGGTATTATTCCGGGGATACCTACTATTGCCGGTTGGTTTGAGTTGCTGTTTACCAATGTGATGGGTTGTCCGTTCAATACGGGTGTGGCTGTTTATCTGGTACTATTGGTTGCAGCGTTGGTGTGGGCAATCATAGAGACATATAAGGTGATAGACAAGGATGGAGCGTTGACGGTTCGTTCGATAGTCTCTTTCCTGTTGGCAATAACCTTAGCCGGTGTGCCATTCTTGAAAGAGAGTCTGGTTATTGGCATCATTGTTATTGCAGTCCTTACAGGCGTGTTGTTTTGGAAGAGAGAGCATATCTCTGCCCGTTGGTTGAATACTGCAGTGCTGATGGTGGCGATGGTGGTTATTGGCTATAGTAGTTATGCGACATTGGTTATTCGTTCGAGTGCCGATACCCCTATGGACCAGAACTCTCCGGATAACGTGTTCTCGCTGAAGTATTACCTTAATCGTGAGCAGTATGGTGACACTCCTCTATTCTATGGGCAGACCTATAATGCTCCGGTGAAGTTGAAAGTGCAGGGTAATATGTGTATTCCTATAGAGAAGCAGGGGCATGCGCAATATGCTCCGGCTCCTAAAGTTGAGGGGGAGAAAGACCACTATGCCATGACGGGTTATAAGACCTCCTACGAGTACATGGACGAGTTTAAGATGCTCTTCCCTCGTATGTACTCGCCACAGGCGTCACATGTGCAGGCATACAAGGAATGGGCGGATATCAAGGGTAAGCGTGTGCGTTATGACTACTGTGGTCAGCAGAAGACGGAGTACTGTCCGACATTCATTGAGAATATGCGTTTCTTCTTCCGCTATCAGGTGAACTTCATGTATTGGCGATACTTTATGTGGAACTTCTCGGGTCGTCAGAATGATTTGCAGTCGTATGGTGATATTTCCAAGGGTAATTGGATAACGGGTATTCCATTCATTGACAATGCTATGTTGGGTGACCAGAGTTTGTTGCCTACTGAGTTGAAAGAGAACAAGGGACACAATGTGTACTATATGCTTCCGTTGTTGTTGGGTTTGATAGGTATAGTATGGCAGTTAGGCAAACAGGCTAACAGCACCTCCCGCAAGGAGGGTGTTCGTTCGTTTGTTATAACGTTCCTCTTGTTCTTCCTGACGGGTTTGGCTATTGTTGTTTATTTGAACCAGACTCCTTATCAACCTCGTGAGCGTGACTATGCCTATGCCGGTTCGTTCTATGCTTTCTGTATATGGATAGGGATGGGTGCTATGGCTATTGTGGAGTTTGTCAATCGTTTTGTCAAGAATGACAAGGTGCGGGTAGCGGTAGCTGTGACAGGGACAGCAGTGTGCTTGTTGGTTCCTGCACAGATGGCTTCTCAGAACTGGGACGACCATGACAGGTCTAACCGATATGCTTGTCGTGACTTCGGTGCCAATTATCTGAAGTCTTGTGAGAAAGAGGCTATCTTGTTCTGTAACGGTGACAATGACACTTTCCCTTTGTGGTATAATCAGGAGGTAGAGGGTGTGGGTACGGATATACGTGCATGTAACATGTCGTATCTGCAGATGGATTGGTATATAGATGCTATGAAACGCCCTTATTATGATTCTCCGGGCTTGCCTATATCCTGGGAGTATAAGGACTATATGCCCGGTACGAATGAGGTGGTATGGGTTGATAACAAGTTGAAGTCTCCTTTGGAGGTTAGTAAGGCTTTTCAGTTTATGTTGTCTGATGATGCCCGTACGAAGCGCAATGGTGAGAACTATATACCGAGTGATCAGTTATATGTGTTGTCTCCAGATGGTGAGCAAATCAACTTCAAGAAGGCTACCCGCTTTACCCGTTCTCAGTTGATGATTATGGAGATGTTGTCTAACAGTGAATGGAAGCGTCCTATGTATTTCGTAGTGACGGCCGGTAACGACTATTACATGGGTTTAGAGCCCTATATGGAGTTGACAGGTATGGCATATCGTATCACTCCGACGCGTAGTGCAGACGGACAGGTTCGTGTCAATACGGAGGTGATGTATGATAATATGATGCATAAGTTCAAGTACGGAAACATGAATATGCGGGGTATCTATATTGACGATAACCTGATGCGTATGTGCCGTACTCATCGCAGTATGTTCTCGCTCTTGGCTGAGTCGTTGTACAAAGAGGGACAGTATGACAAGTGTCGTGAGGTGTTGGATTATGCGGAGGAGATGTTACCTCAGTATAATATCCCATACGATTACACTTCTGCGTCGATGGCAGTGTTGTACTATAACTTAGGTGATACGGATAAGGCCAATGCGATGATGGATGCCATAGCCCAGACCTGTACGGAGTATATCCAATGGGGTGCTTCGTTGGATAAGACTCATCGTGCATCGATGCAGTCCACTATCAGTCATTATGCTGCAGTGTTGGGTTATGTCTTGCAGAACATGGATCGCAATGGTCAGAGTGAGTTGGTGGAGAAGTATTATCCAATGTATGTGCAGAGTGTAGAGAGGTAAGAGTATGTATGCAAATGACGCAATACCTGTATTGTTATTGACAGGTTATTTGGGCAGTGGTAAGACAACTCTACTCAATAGGATATTGTCGAATAGAAAAGGCATTCGCTTTGCTGTGATAGTGAATGATATCGGCGAGGTGAATATTGACGCTGATCTCATACAGAAAGGCGGTGTGGTGTCTGCGCAAGACGACAGTTTAGTGGCATTGCAGAATGGTTGTATATGCTGTACGTTGAAGATGAACCTTGTACAGCAGTTGCACGATTTATGTGCTCAGCGTTGCTATGATTATATTGTCATTGAAGCCAGTGGCATTTGTGAGCCTGCACCTATTGCGCAGACCCTCTGTTCTTATCCACAGGTCGTTGCGAAATCCGATGCACCGGTTCCTGTGTTGGATAGTATCATCACTATAGTAGATGCTCTGCGTATGCGTGATGAGTTTGCTTCAGGTAACGACCTGCAAGCAGAGCATATAGGTGAGGACGATTTAGCCTCATTGGTAATACAACAGATAGAGTTCTGCAATCTTATCCTGCTTAATAAATCCAGCGAGGTGAGCACAGAAGAGTTGCGCCATATACGTGCGGTGATACGTGCCATACAGCCCAAAGCCGAGATTATAGACTGCGACTACTGTGACGTGCCGTTCTCTAAACTATTAGATACAGGACTATTCGTCTTTGACGAGGTGGCAGGTTCTGCCGCGTGGATAGAAGGCGTAGAAGGTGCAGTGGAGGAAGATGATGACGACCATGACGGACACCATCATCATAACCACGAGGATCTCCATAATGAAGATGAAGGTGAGGCATTGGAGTACGGTATATCTACATTTGTCTATTATCGTCGTCAACCCATGAGTCTCAATCGTTTTGATGAGTTCGTGGCGCGCCACTGGCCAAAGGGTGTGATACGCTGCAAGGGTATGTGCTATTTCGATGATGAGTACGACATGTGTTATGTGTTTGAGCAGTCGGGTAAGCAGTTTAACCTCAAACAGGCGGGTGCGTTCTATGCGACGATGCCTAAGGAGGAGTTGATGCAGATGTTGGCTACTGATCCGACACTGCGGCGCGATTGGGATGATAGGTATGGAGATAGGATGCAGAAGTTAGTGTTCATAGGTCAGCATATGGATAAGGATGAGATAGTTCGTCAGTTAGACGAATGTCTTGCCTAAAACAAGGTTTGGGTACATAATGAAAAACTCCCTTGACAGTTTCCTGCCGAGGGAGTTTTCTTTTTAGGGAATACTTATTGGTAACTGTCAATCATTGTCGTGTATGGCGTATTGACACATCAGAGTGCTACCCGAATAACTTAGTATGACGACGTATGTCTTATCGCCTTTCTGCAGTTCATAGTCAATGCTGTCTCCTTCGCCTTCTATGGTCGTGGTAAAACCTGCCTTGGCAACGGTTTCCTTATAGTCATCGTAGTACGACTTAGGGCAGTTCATGTCCACGAACTGCAGTTGCTCAGAGAAACCGGAGTTCAGGTACACGACATTCTTCATCTCGTGGCTATATGGCGGGAAGTTCTCCAGCATGGTGTATTTCTTCACCATCGAAGCCCATAGATTGGAGTCGTCGGCCTCATTACTACCTTGTTGTTTGCAGCCGACTAATGTAGTGAGGGCGCAAAGGAAGAATACTAATAACTTTTTCATATCTCTGTTGTTGTCAATAGGTTACACAATTTTAGCAGGCACTAATTTCTCACGTATCTTGATGTAGATGATGTTCTCCTTCTTGGCGAACTCTGTCTTGACGTAGCCCATTCCGATACCTACTTTGGTTGTTGGCAGCATGATACCGCTTGTCACATGTCCGATGGTGTTACCTTCTGCGTCACAAATCTCATAGCCGTTGCGCGGTATAGCACGCTCTTGGCACTCGAAATGTACTAACTTACGCTTCACACCCTCGGCTTTCTGTTTGAGGAGGAAGTCCTTGTCGATAAAGTCTTTGGCGTCGAACTTTGTTATCCAGCCTAAGCCTGCTTCGAGCGGCGAGGTGGTATCGTCGATGTCGTGTCCGTATAGGCAGTACCACTTCTCCAGCCGCAGACTGTCGCGTGCGCCTAAACCGATAGGGGCTACGCCGAATGCTTTACCTACCTCGAAGATAGCGTCCCAAATCTGTTTGCCGTACTCTTTTGGGAAATAGAGTTCGAAACCTCCTGCACCCGTGTAACCAGTGTTGCTCAAGATGACACCTTGCACGCCTGCAAACGACCATTCGCGGAATGCGTAGTATGGGATAGCACTCAGGTCGGCGTCCGTGAGTAGTTGGAGCAGTTCGGTTGCCTTAGGACCTTGTACTGCCAACTGTCCGTAGCGGTCGCTGGCGTTCTCAAGTGATACACCGAAAGTGTTCTGCTTGTTGACCCACGCCCAGTCTTTGTCGATATTGCCAGCATTGACCACGAGCAGGTACTTGGTGGTGCTGTATTTGTAGATAATCAGGTCATCTACGATACCGCCTTTGCCATTGGGCATGCAAGTATATTGCGCCTTTCCTGCTTCGAGTTTCGATACATCGTTGGTAGTGATGTACTGGAGGAAGTCAAGGGCACGTTCGCCTCTTACCCAGAACTCGCCCATGCGGCTGACATCGAAGACGCCCACGCCCTCACGGACAATGATATGTTCCTGATTGATGCCTGTCGGATACTGGATAGGCATGTTGAACCCGGCAAAATCTGCCATCTTTGCGCCCAACGCAATATGGGTCGCTGTGAAAGGAGTCGTTTTCATTAATGTTTAATGTTTAATTTTTAATTTTTAATTCGTGGTGGTGGGTCTTTTTAGGAAAGATATTCTTACTTCTTTGACTTTAGACTGGTGCTTTTGGTGATGGAAACCAACAGTTTTAGTAGTTCTTGCACATCGGTGTAGATACTATCAAAAGACTTGTCATCTATGTACTCAGATTCGTGCAATAACTCCAACCAATACTCTGTTTCGCTTGCTTCTTTGAGTGCCACGTACATCTTTGTCAGAAAGTCTGCCATGGATTGTCCACATAGTCCTTCTTTGACATTCGCACCTATACTCGTTCCGCTTCGTAGAACTTGCTTGGATAAGACATACTCCTTCTGTGTCTCAGTGAGATATTTGTAGAGTTTTATTATCCTAAGGGCGAATGCCTTGCTCTTTATCGCTATGGTATTATCACGGTAAAAATCTGACACTTTGAGGTAATTATTAATGTTTAATGTTTAATTTTAAATTCGTGGTGGGGTGTCTGCAGAGTATGGTATTATAGAAGTGCTTCC
>CAVKDW010000089.1:0-6804 GCA_963655075.1 Muribaculaceae bacterium
GCACCACATGTGCTGATCTTGAGCAGAAGATAAGCCGATCTTGAGCAGAAACAAAACAGCAAAAAAATCCCCCTTACAAGGGTAAAAATCTCTCCCTCTAAGACATCAAATACTATCGCCTCCAACGACGCAAAAGACGTGCAACCAACACAGAAGATAATAACCCCATTAGGGTCTTCGTCTGAGGGCGCAGGGCTATATATTCAACAACCTGACACAAACGCCCCATAAAACCTACCCTCCTCTGCCAAGTCCGCTGAATACGACGTATATCACGGGACACAACAGCCTGACAAGACGACAACTCTTGCTCCAAACGAACACGCTCCGATGATAACTGATCCAATGTATGAATACGACTAAAGTCTGTCATCTTCGACCTCCTTCCTTTCTACGTCATTATCTTCACCCGAAAACAAAGGCTTGTCATTCGCAAACAATATAGATGCCAAAGCAGCCACAATCGGATTGATAAACAACTGCTTACGGAAAACAATAGCCAACACAACCAACAATACAAACACTCCACCCATTATCAAATAAGCAGCCCACAGAGGAAGCCACTGAGCCAATACGTAGGCCAACGATATACCGCCAAAAATAACGATGATGGATGACAAGAACAGCACAACAACAACCGCTATCAACAAGCCCAGGATACGACTTACTTTCTCTAACAGACGCACACGAAACAAGTCATAACACTTGCTCAAAAACGATCGTGTATCCGACAATAAACGACTATATTCAGAATCATTTAACATAACCAACTGTCTATCAGCATTTATCCTACCATAGATTACAACGGACATAACAAAGCAACACCCGCCATCATAGCGGGTGAACACTTCTCTATTCCTTTACCTCTATCTCACGAGCAGCCTCATCAATAGCCTCTTCCACATCTGCCGCACAATGACAACAACAACTCCTCAACTTCTCCAAAGCCCTATCAACTAAGGCACTCAACTCTTTGCTATTTAACTTAGCATACTTCTCCTTCGCTAAGCACATGAGCTCCGAACGCAACTCTGTACCGGACTTGGGAGCCAATAACAATGCTGCAGCCGCTCCTAACACGGCACCACCTAACAGGGCAGCCAATACTTTACCAAAATCATTTGCCATAATCTCAATAGTTTATAAGGTTTATATTCTTAACATATTGACCACAAAATACATGCCATAATCTATATACTGACACGATTATCCACACACGCATACGCACAATTCGTTTTTTCCAACATCTTATTAGCCAACAGACACATATAACAGAAAACAACGAAAAAGGGAGGAACAACTACCTGCTCCTCCCTACGAACATATCTCACAACATGCTCGTTTTATTGAATGCTTATCTACATACTGTTATTTAGATGCAGTGTCTGTTGTCGAATTCATGGCAGAACCTGCCTCTGCGGATTTCTTAGCACGATGATCCTTTATCGCACTAATGATAAAGAAAGGCGCAACAAACACAACCAAGAAAATAACGGTCAAAATAACCATTGAAGTATCCATAATATAATAGTTTTTCGAGTTAATAGTTTTGTTCGTCGTATGCCATACACACACGACCGATATGCTTGCCTGTAACAAAGGACATAACATACCTATAAAGGAAATAACCAAATACAAAACTATACACTACCAAAAACTATGGAACGGGAACGAGATCTGTTCCGTAGGTAGGTTTAATGGCAAAGCCCCCGATAGGGCTATATCTGTATTTAACAAATGCGTCGTGGCTGCAGACAAATAATACTGCACTATGGCACGACTAAAAGATTGCGGATTGGAGAAAGCAGCCCTACGAGAAAATTCCGTACGACGGGTACGAGCCAAACGCTCAAAAGCATTGACGGGTGTGGTACGATAAGTGACAATAGCATCCGACCACTCGCGCTGAACACACAAAAGAGCCTGCTTGTGACTCAGAGGATCATCCAACACATCAGACACACCGCCTGACTGAGATGACGTATAACAACTATATACCGACGGATCTAATAATGACGACACCCCGGGACAGAAACGAGGCAACAACCACGTACCTGCACCCCATACTATGATAAATAAGTAAAATATCATAGCACTACGAGCACGATTATATGTCCGGCTAAACAACACGATAATAACCTATTTAGGATGTTCCGACATATATTTCCATAAAGGTGCTGCATGCAACGCCTGAACAATACCGCCACTGTCCAATAACTCTTGCACATCATCACGACTCATCACATGCACACATATATCCTCCGTAGCCTCCTGATGAGGTGAAGTCAAACGCTCTACCCCCGTAGCCAAAAAGGTATAACTCAAATTATTATGATTAGTCGGATTAGGCGATAACGTCATATACAACTGCCAATCACCACCACCAAAACCCGTCTCCTCACTCAACTCACGCTGAGCAGCCTGCAACGGGGTCTCACCAGGATCAATCACACCGGCCACCAACTCATAATGAGTCTGACCCAAACCATGACGATACTGATCCTCCATCACAAAATGACCATCCTTGGTAATGGCTATCACATTGATCCAATCAGGAAACTCCAACACATACCAAGTCGGGATCTGCTGACCATTAGGCAACTCTACTAAATCCTGACGAATATTCAACCAAGGACCTAAACGAAAAATAGGAGTACTCGAAAGCACTTTCCACTTCCTATTCTGCAACTGCTCTACCATATACGACCCTCCATTTAGCCGTCAAATATACTACACGTGCTATCAAATGTAAAAAATAACCTACATAGATAGCATGAATACCTAACCAACGATAGGTTAATACATAACCCAACACAAAGCCTACCGCCGCAAATATCATGCCATCACGTATCTCACGACCGGCGGTAGCACCTGTATATACGCCATCCCACATAAACGCCAAAGCACTAACCAAAGGCATAGCAACCAACCAGGGAGTGAAAGACTCGATAGCAAACAACACGTCCATATCCGAAGTCATCAACCTGTACAACGGGCGAGATAAAAAACCAAATAAAAGGGTTGCCACGGCACCTACACCCAAAGACCACATAAACAACACCTTTACCACACCTTGCAACGATGTTCGCTGCTGCCTGTTACCTATATACTTGCCTACCAACGCCTCACCGGCGTATGCGAAACCGTCAATGAAGTACGAGAACAACATAAACAATTTCATCATGATACTACTGACAGCCAACGCTGTATCGCCATACTTCGAGGCCAAGGAGGTGAAACCTACATACACCACCATAAAGCACAACGAACGGACAAACAAGTTACCATTCAACTTCATCAGCCTACGCATCTCATGCCCGTCCCATGCCAAATGCCATAATGACAGACCACGCCATACACCCCTGTATTTCAACACGACTATACACATAGCAACCAGCAGACCCGTGTACTGGGCAATCAAGGTACCATATGCCACACCTATAGCACCCAATGGAGAATATACTGCCAACACATAACTCGCTACTATATTCACTACGTTCACCACAATATCTGTCACCATCGCACTAACCGTGTCCTGCATACCAATAAACCAACCCTTCAAGGCAAACAGACTTAACGTAGCAGGGGCAGCCCACACACGGACAAAAAAGTACTTGCGAGCAAACATGGACACCTCAGCCGAACAGGGGACACACGCCAACACTACGGAAACAAAGACCCACTGCAACAACCAAATGACCAACGCACCCAACAACGCTATACACACACTCTGACTCAACAACCTTGCACACGCCACCCTATCATCACGACCAAACGCCTGAGCCGTCATACCACTCGTACCGACACGCAAGAAACCAAAGTTCCAGTAGAGCAAGTCAAACAGCATAGTGCCTATCGCTATACCACCTATAGCGGAAGCATCAGAGATATGCCCCACTATCGCAGTATCCACCAAACCCACCAAGGGAATAGTAATATTGGCAAGAATACTTGGGATAGCCAAACGCAACACCTCTCTATTAACACCCGATAACGCCATTCCTACCTGCAAAACATAAAACCGACATACCCACGCACACCACACGGATCCAATAGACCGGTACGAACAATAGGCAATACATAATCAACGCGAAACGTCAAGTGTATATGCGATGTCAGCAACACCTCCAACCCGACAAAAGGGTCTAACATAAAATACGTCTGCTTATTAAAGACAACACTCCCCTCCTCCTGCCAATCATCTTGAGAGCCATCTATGATATACAACGAACGTTGCGCACCACCGCCTATAGTTCCTCCTACAAAAGGCCATACCTTACCACACTGCCAATACGCATCTGCCAGAACACCACCCCAACTGTTGCGCACATAACTGCCGGACTGCAACACCCCCGCATAATTAGACATGCCAACAGGCATACTTGACACGAACCCCTCTCCACCAACACGCAGATGACCCCACAGATGAACACGAGCAGCACCTCCTATACCCATCGTACCTCCGTTCATCGTCCTACTGACACCCCACTGACCATCAGCCGAAGAAACACCGCCATACAGATAACCAAGATGCAACATCATACCTCCGGAAAAACCACGATACACAGAGGACTTGACAGACCTGTCCGACACCGCATTAGCATTCTCTATGGTATTCGCACACAACGACACAGGAAGCACTATACTACCCAACAACAAACATACTGTCTTCTGTATAAAATCCATACCTTACATCTTTGTGAACACGTTTGCAAAACGCCCACAAAGGTACGCAATTTTACAATACCCGCCAACACCATATCCCTTTTTATAAAACTCCACACGCACACCCATTCACTCACACATCTACCTGTACATAACTGCATACAAAAAACACAACGATTATTGCGAACACAGAGAAAAAGTAGTAACTTTGCGCCCGATATAAGGATAACATCCAAACACAACCATGAATATAACAGACCGCTTTTTGAAGTACGTCAGTTTCTGCACCACATCCGATGAAGAAACCAAAATGACGCCATCTACACCAGGGCAAATGGAGTTCGCTAAGTATCTATACAAAGAACTCAAACAAATCGGACTACAAGACGTCACACTCGATGACAATGGCTACCTTATGGCAACCATTCCTGCCAATACGGATAATAAGCCTACCATCGGTTTCATCGCACACATGGACACGTCGCCCGATGCCAGCGGGAAAAACATACATCCACGCATCATACACAACTATAACGGAGAAGATATCCTGCTCAACGAAGAAGAAGTGATTGTACTCGAGACGGCTAAATACCCCGAGATACTGCGCTATACGGGGCAAGACATCATTGTCACCAACGGCAAGACATTGCTTGGTGCCGACGATAAAGCCGGTATAGCCGAGATAGTTTCTGCCTGTGAGTACCTGATACAGCACCCCGAAATCAAACACGGCAAGATACGCATCGGCTTCACCCCCGATGAGGAAATCGGACAAGGTGCAGACCACTTCGATGTCGAGAAATTCGGGTGCGACTTTGCTTATACCATGGACGGCGGAGCAGTAGGTGAGTTGGAGTTTGAGAACTTCAATGCCGCTTCGTGCAAGATACATATCCACGGTGTGAATGTACACCCGGGCTATGGTTACCACAAGATGCAGAACTCCATGCGTATTGCATTCCAATTAGCCGTGATGTTGCCGCGTTGGGAAACGCCGGAACATACCGAGGGCTACGAAGGATTCTACCACCTTGTGGGTATGAACGGAACGGTGGAGGAGACGACTTTGAGTTATATCATTCGCGACCATGACCGTGCGCGTTTCGAGAGCCGCAAACGCGAGATGGAGCACCTCGTGCGCAAAGTCAACCGCGAGTACGGCGAAGGCACGGCAGAGATAGAGATACGCGACCAATACTACAATATGCGTGAAAAAGTAGAACCCGTTATGCATATTGTTACACTCGTAGAAGAGGCAATGACCGAAGTGGGCGTAACGCCCAAAGTACAGCCTATTCGCGGCGGCACGGACGGCGCACGCTTGTCTTTTGAAGGACTACCCTGCCCAAATATCTTCGCCGGCGGAGAGAACTTCCACAGCCGCTTTGAGTACCTGCCCATTCCGTCTATGGAAAAGGCAATGGAGGTCATTCTCAAAATCGTCGAAAAGGCATAAAGACTATGGAGAGCAAAGAAACCAAAGGCTATGTCTATATCCTGACCAATCCAAGTTTCAAAGAGGACTGGGTAAAGATTGGCAAAACATCCCGTAGTGTCGAAGAGCGTGTGAATGATTTGGATAATACCGCTGTCCCATTACCCTTTCAAATTTATGCAACCATTCAGACTGCCAAATACAATGAGGTAGAGAAAATGGTGCATAAGATGATGGATAAACTGAACGAACATTTGCGTGTGCGCAAAAACAGGGAGTTCTTCAATGTTACTCCCGAAAAAGCATTGAGTATATTTTACGACATCAAAGAAGTAGTAGACGACGCAGTTATCACGGTATATAAAGACAACAAGCCTATTGACCCGCAGGACATTGATTCTTCGGAAACAGAAAAAGGCGATTCTGTTTGTACCCCCAAGCGCGGTCGTTTCAAGTTCAGTATGGTAGGCATACCGATTGGCGAGATGATTACCTTTGTCCCCACGGGCATACAGGTTCGCGTGGCAAGCGACGACACAGTGGAGTACGAGGGGCGGATATACAAACTCTCTCCTTTTGTAGGCTCTTTCATGCCCGAAGACAAGCGCAACCATTCGGGAGCCTATCAAGGAGCAAAGTTCTTCTCCTACAAAGGCAAGATACTCGATGACCTCCGTACAGAGATGGAAGCACTTCTATAATAC
>CAVKDW010000090.1:0-6693 GCA_963655075.1 Muribaculaceae bacterium
GTGGGGCGAATAAGCAGACGGAGTTTGTGCCGTTGCACTTAGCAGCACGCATAGCGTTGCAGCAAGTAAAGAAGTTAGTTTTTTCATACGTGTAATAATCTTAGTGGTTTGTTGAATGCTTAGTACGGGGATTTCTATACAATCCTCCCAATTTTTGGGCAAAGGTAGTTGAATAATTTACAATATGCAATAGTGGGTGTGATTTTTTTTAGTTGAGAGTGGATAGTAGTTTGGAGTTGAGAGGAGTTTTGTTTCTGCTCAAGATCGGCTTATCCTCTGCTCAAGATCAGCACATGTGGTGCTGAAGGTTGTATTAATGTTTAATTTGTAATTTTTAATGTGTAATTGATAATGGGGACGGCTTGCGCCAATAAGAGTAAGGACGACTTCCCCGGTGTTTTTTAGTTGAGAGTTGAGAGAAGTGGGAGTTGTTTGTATGTGTCAGAAAAAAAACGTACCTTTGTAGCGTCTTTGTCACTCATTGCGTTAGTGACGGTATGTTGTTAAAGTATCATGAAAGAATGAAAGGAGTAATTTTAGCAGGTGGTAGTGCAACAAGGTTGTTTCCTCTGAGTAAGGCTATCAGCAAGCAGATCATGCCGGTATATGACAAGCCGATGATCTATTATCCTCTGTCCACGCTGATGTTGGCGGGGATACGGGAAGTGTTGGTCATCTCCACGCCTCGTGACCTGCCTATGTTCAGGGAGTTGCTGGGTGATGGCAGTCATCTTGGTATGCGTTTTGCCTATAAAGTTCAGGAGGTGCCTAATGGTTTAGCCCAGGCATTCGTGTTGGGGAAGGACTTTTTAGCCGGAGAGCCCGGTTGTCTGATCTTAGGGGATAACCTGTTCTATGGTCAGCATTTTGGCAGTATGTTACGTGATGCGGTAGCGTTGGTGTCCGGAGGTCGGCGCAGCGCTTGCATCTTCGGTTATGAGGTGCAGGATCCTACCGCCTACGGTGTGGTGGAGTTTGATGCGGAAGGCAAGGTGTTGTCGTTAGAGGAGAAGCCTATGCAGCCGAAGAGTAACTATGCTATTCCCGGCCTGTACTTCTACGATGCGAGCGTATGTGACAAAGCCGCTGTGTTGCAGCCTTCGGCGCGTGGCGAGTACGAGATAACGGACTTGAACAAGATGTATCTGAACGAGGGCACGTTGCACGTCAAGTTGTTCGGTCGTGGTTTTGCATGGTTAGACACGGGCAACTGTGACAGTCTGTTGGACGCAGGGAACTTCATTGCCACGATACAGAACCGTCAAGGTTTCTATGTCAGTTGCATCGAGGAGATAGCGTGGCGTAATGGTTGGATAGACACGGAGCAGTTGCGTCGTTTGGGTGAGAGCATGAGCAAGACCTCGTACGGGCAGTACATGTTGCGTTTGAGTAAATGACTTATAGATAGCAGATGCGTTTAAGATTTTCGGCATACCTCTTGTTGTGTCTGTTGGTGTTGGCGGGTTGTGGCAAGCGTCCTCAGCGTGTCCGTCACCTGCACGAGCCGCAGCAGGAGGACACGGTGTTGGCGGCTCAGTTGCGTTTTAACCTGCACATGGCGGATGCAGCGGACAAGTTGTGTATAGAGATGGTGCAACAAGACTCGTTAAGGTATGCGTTGGACGATTTCGGGTTCTGGTATGCCAAGTCGGTGGTGTTGGGTGGTGACACGTTGCAGAACGGTCAGGAGGTGGAGTTGCACTTGGTGTTGTCGGAGTTACGCGGGGGTGTGATAGCGGATGAGAAAGGTCTGTTTGTGGTGGGTGAGAGTGAGTTACCGGTGGCTATCAACCGCTCGTTGAGGCAGATGTGTGCGGGTGAGGAGATGCGTATTGTCGCACCGTGGTATGCTGCATACGGCATAGAAGGGACAACGTTGGTTGCTCCTTATACCAATCTGAGAATACTAATGAAAGTGATACAATGAGAAGTTATAAGAATGTATGGTTGTGTCTGTTGGGGTTGGGGCTACTGGGTAGTTGCACCACCAACTCCTATTCGGACGAGTTGAACAAAGAGGAGAAACTGATAAATAGTTTTATCAGTCGCAATAACATTACGGTAGTGGACACAGAGCCTGAGGAGTGGGGTGAGAAAGTCTATCTGCGGGTGCCGGGCTATGATAACCTGTATTTTCATCTTGTCTCCCGTGGCGACACTACGACGGAGGTTATCGCGTCGGGTGAGACAGTGCTCCTGCGCTATCGCCGGTACACGTTGGATGCGTATGCAGACACTACCAGTTACTGGAACACGTTAGACTCGCCTTATCCGGTAGAGGTGCAGTATCTGACCTCAACCACTAACTCGTGTACCGGGTGGCATATAGCGATTCAATACATGAAGTACGCCGGTGCGGAGAGCAAGATCATCTGCCCGGATAAGTTGGATATAGATGACGGTTCGACTAAGGTTATCCCTTATGGTTATGACTTGAAGATAACAGGAGTTAAACGATTCTAATATAGGAAAAGTATGTCTTTGGTTAAGAGTATATCCGGTATCCGCGGCACTATAGGGGGCCGCGTAGGTGAGGGTCTGAGCCCCGTAGATATTGTTCGTTTCACGGCAGCCTATGCGACACAGCGTCGTGCCATGCTGCCGATGAACAATGTGGTAGTAGTAGGTCGTGATGCACGCATCTCGGGAGAGATGGTGGACATGTTGGTTGTCGGCACACTGGTGGGAATGGGGTATGATGTGACAAACATCGGTTTAGCCACTACTCCCACGACGGAGTTGGCGGTGGTGGGCGAGCATGCCGCAGGGGGTATCATCCTGACTGCCAGCCATAATCCCAAGCAGTGGAACGCACTGAAGTTGCTGAATGAGCATGGTGAGTTCCTGACGGATAAGGAGGGCAAAGAGGTGTTAGCTATAGCCGACAGTGAGGATTTTGTGTTTGCAGAGGTGGACAGGTTAGGTCATATCACCCACAAAGATTACCTGCCCTACCATATTGACAATGTGATGAGCCTGCCATTGGTGGACAAGTCTGCCATTGCGGCACGTGACTACACAGTGGTTATTGACTGCGTGAACTCGGTAGGAGGTTTGGCAATCCCTGCCATACTGCGCGCCTTGGGGGTTAAGCATATCATCAGCCTGAACTGTGAGCCTACGGGTCATTTTGCACATAACCCGGAGCCTATCCCTGCGAACCTGACACAGATAAGTGCGTTGATGCGTGAGAAGAAAGCAGATGTGGGCTTTGTCGTTGACCCGGATGTGGACAGGTTGGCTATCATCTGCGAGGACGGGGAGATGTTTGGAGAGGAATACACCTTGGTCAGTGTAGCCGATTATGTGTTGAGTCACACCCCCGGCAATACGGTTAGCAACCTCTCTTCGACCCGTGCGTTGAGTGATGTGACCCGTCTGTATGGCGGTACCTACAGTGCGAGTGCCGTAGGCGAGGTGAACGTGACGACAGAGATGAAGCGTACGCATGCCGTGATAGGAGGTGAGGGGAATGGTGGTGTCATCTATCCTGCGAGCCACTATGGTCGTGACGCATTGGTGGGTATAGCACTTTTCTTAAGCAGTCTGGCTCACAAAGGCTGTTCGGTAAGTGCGTTGCGTGCCACCTTCCCTGATTATTGCATATCGAAGAACAGGATAGAACTGACTCCCTCTATCGATGTGGACAAGGTGTTAGCCGCCGTGAAAGAGCGTTACAGTCACGAGCGCATCAACGACTGTGATGGTGTGAAGATAGACTTTGCTGATGGCTGGGTACATCTGCGTAAGAGCAACACCGAGCCTATTATCCGTGTCTATTCGGAGGCTGCGACGATGAAAGATGCTGATGCTTTGGCCCAGCAGGTGATGGACGTGGTAAAAGAGACGATGTGATGAAGGAGATACTGATCACCAATGATGATGGTTGGGGTAGCAAGGGTATCTTGACTTTGGTACGTTGTCTGTCCGCATTGGGGCATGTGACAGTGGTTGCTCCCGATAGTCCGCAGAGTGGTAAGAGCAATGCTATCAGTGTGCATTGTCCTTTGTATCTACGTCCGTGGTCTGACGGTCGTTGGGGCGAAGAAGAGTGGCAGCGTAGTGTGGATGTATATACGGTGAATGGTACGCCGAGTGACTGTGTGAAGTTGGCTTTGGACGTACTGTTTGACGGGGACGTGAGCCGTATCGGGTTGTTGGCGAGTGGTATCAATCACGGGACGAATGCCTCTATCAATGTCATCTATTCGGGTACTATAGGCGCTTGTTTTGTCGGCGCGGAGCATGGTATCCCCTCTATCGGTTTCTCGTTATGCGAGTATGCGGAGGATGCAGACTTTCACTATTTCGAGTCTTACTTGGTAGAGATAACAGAACGTTTATTGTCCAAGCCTGTCCCGTACGGCACCTGTTACAATGTGAACGCCCCTGCCGGGGAGATACGTGGTATCCGTTGGACTCGTCAGTGCATGGGTAATTGGGAGAGTGAGATGGAAGAGCGTGTGGATGAGTATGGCGAGAGATACTATTGGTTGGTGGGTTCTTTTGTGAACAGAGAGCCTGATGCGGAAGATACGGATGAGTATGCAATAGGACAGGGTTATATCAGTATTCAGCCCTGTACGTTAGACAGGACGGCTTACGGATCGCTTTGACAGATATTGGATAGGTGTATTGTTAGGGTTAGTACTGCCAGCCCTGTTCGGTGTGGTATATATAGAACATTTCAACCTGTGGTACACTCTCTCGATATTTGACTTTAAGATGATGGGCGGTATATGGAACAGGCTGTTGCAAGTATGCGTCTTCCCCGATTTGGCCTTGGTGTTTGTTTTCTACACGACAGACACATGGAGGCTGAGCAAGGGGGTGTTGCTGGGTGCATTGCCTTATATCCTGGCATGCATAGCCACATTGTTGTAAGCAGGTGCAGTGTGATTATAGAGATTAGCGGGAATGAAGTACTTTATCATAGCGGGCGAGGCGTCGGGTGATTTGCATGCATCCCATCTGATTGCATCTGTGCGGGCGCAGGACAGTGCTACATGTTTTGTGGGTCTTGGGGGGGATAAGATGCGTGCAGCAGGTTGCTCCATACGTGTCGATTACCGCGACATGGCATATATGGGAGTAGTAGCGGTGCTACGCAACATAAGGCATATCCGTCGTAATTTTCGCATTGCCTATGCTACTTTGTTGGAGGAGCGTCCGGATGTCTTGATATTGGTTGATTATCCCAGTTTCAATTTGCGTGTCGCTGCTTATTGCCGCAAGCACTTGCCACAGACGCGTGTGGTGTACTATATCCCGCCCAAGGTGTGGGCATGGAGGTCGTGGCGTGTACACAAGATAGCCCATTACTCAGACAAGATATTGGGTATATTCCCTTTTGAGCCTGCTTTCTATGCACGCTATGGTTATACCTGCGAGTACGTAGGGAACCCCACTGCTGACTGTATCAGGGAGTGGAGAAAAACGAGAGAGGATCAGGGAGAGGTATCGACAACGGGTGATGACAGACCTGTCATTGCCTTGTTACCCGGTTCGAGGAAGAGTGAGGTGAGTCATTGTCTGCCTGTGATGTTAGAGGCTGCCAGACGTGTAGCAGGGGATACGTACAGGATAGTGGTGGCGGCGGCTCCCGGTTTGGAGGACAGTTGCTACACCCGATACTTAGCGGGCGAGGCATTGACACGCGACACATACGACTTGGTACATACCGCCCACGCTGCCGTCGTCAATTCGGGTACAGCGACATTGGAGACGGCTTTGCTGGGTTGTCCACAAACAGCGGTCTATTATATCGCCTGCAGCAGGTGGTTGGACGGGTTGATACGTCCGATAGTGTTTCGCACACCCTATTTCACTTTGGTGAATATCCTCGCTCGCCGCACCGTGATACAGGAGTTGATCGCCAAGCGTTTCAGTGCAGAAGAGGTGGAGCGTGAGTTACGGAGATTAGTGAGTGATACGGATTACCGCGCAACGATGTTGGAGGGTTATGCCGACATAACCCGGCTATTAGGCACTCGTCCTGCGTCAGACACAGCAGCACGTGCTATCGTCTCTCTTGGTATCTCTTAACTGATGCGATACGCTTTGGGAGTGAGTCCTGCGTGTGTCTTGAAAAAGCGGTTGAAGAAGGTGACGTTCTCGAAGCCGAGGCTGCTTGCGATCTCTTTGATAGGCATTGTGGTTATCTTCAGTTGCGCTTTGGCGTCCATGAGGATAGCATCTACGATGAGGTCTCCCGGTGTCTGACCGCTGACAGCCTTGATGGTGGCACACAGGTGTGGCATCGTGATGCGTAATGCCTCGGCATACTTGGCGACATGGTGCCATTCGTGGTAGTGGTGTAACACCAGGTTACTGTACTCATTGTATATCTCAGACTTGCGGTCCATAGGTTGCGCAAGGGAGTTGTTGTTTGCCATGAAGTAGTCAAAATAGGTGCTCTGCAGGAGGTTGAACACATGTACCATACGGTCTGTATTCACCATAGAAGGTGTACAGTTGACTGCTTCGGCGAGCAGTTGGGAGAAATGTATGGTTACGGAAGACTGCTCTTCGTTGAGATGTACGATATGGTTGCGCGTCTGCAACGGACTCAATTGCCTGCGTATGCCGTAGGTGTTTTTCTCGAGGAAAGCAGAGGAGAATACGATATAGTGCACCCGTGCATCCTCGCTGAACTCGTGTATAAGCAAGAAACTACCAGGCTCTATATAGAGG
>CAVKDW010000091.1:0-6621 GCA_963655075.1 Muribaculaceae bacterium
ATCCTCTCCTGTTTTTTGTATTGCATTTGACCTGGACGCTCTCTCTATCCTCCCTGTGGAGGGTACCAGAACAGAGAGGATAGAGAGAGTTTGCTGTACTAAAAATTGCGTTTCTAAATGGAAACTATACACATTTTGGACACTGTTTTGGAGGCAATTATTGTCCATTTTATATTTTTTGCTTACAAATATATGGAAAACATATAAGAGAAAACCTCTAAAGTTGTCTTGAGCCTATATTTAATAGTCCAAAGTAAATCCACAAAAATTCGCGAACTCACATTTGTAGATGATAATCGGTTAATAGTTGAACTAATAGTTCCATCAAAAAAGGCAATTGTTTCACTTAAATTCTAATTGTACATATGGCAGAAGAGATAAAAAACATATCAGATGATAGTAACTCTGATAATAACATAGAAAACAATAACGAATCACCACTAGAAGAAGCAGGAACTGCGGCTATAATTTGTTCCGCATTATTCCCAATAATAGGAATCATAATCTTTTTTGTTAATAGAAAAGAGGTTAAAAATCCGGGGGTATATTTAGCAGCTGCAGGCATAGGGATAGCCATCGGTATTTTATGCGGCTTTTAGCTTAACTGTTATATCCTTAAATCAGCAATTTAGGACAGGATACTGAGATAAATGTTGTTTCAAGAACAAAAAGTGATGATTAGCATTGCTTTGCCCACAACGTGTGCTCGAACCTTGATAGAAATGGGCGTAATATGCCATAGTTCTATAATTGTTTGAGCATTTGCTGTAGGTATAGTGCAGTTGGGCATAAGATGATAATATACCCTTTCCGTTGCAAAGTTAGTGCGCTCCTCCATGCGCTCAAGGTCGTGCGTATCGCCCGTAAGGAAGCCTGTAACTGCCGTTTTGCACCCGCTGACCGCCGAGGCACTGTCCCCGCTGTCCTCTTTGCCGATTGGCGTAATACCCCGCAACCATTGGAGGTGGAGCGTATCCCTCTGCTCTGTCCCCCTTCTCCGAGGGTACTGAAAAAGTAGCAAATTTCAAAAATATCGCCCTGAGAATTCGATATTTGAGAACGCTCCTGCTTTTGGAAGACCGAATATTTTGCTCTCGTTTTGGAAAGTATCGGACTTTTTCAGTGCCCTATTGCGGGGGGAGGGGAGTGCGGCGAAAGTCATTACCATGGACGCTTTTCTCCGTGCCATTCCCTCGCTTGATTTGGTACTCACGCCCAACGGCTTCGGGGTAGTCAGTATCACGACCATCGCTCCTACCTCCAAAGACCGTGTGGAACGGCTGCAGCAATCTTCTTAAGATACTCCTTCGGAAAATTGTACTGTCCATTCACTGCGACCAATGCGGCCAGAATCTTTTCTTTCATACTTCCAATAACTTGAATTATATTATTTTTCAAGCGACAAAATTACATATTATAAAGACTTATAACAACGAAACAAATAACAATAAAATCACAATGTTAATTTACAATACGCTGATAGTAAAATATATACATAATACTCATTACAAAAAGCGTAGAGAAACTTGCACAGACACAACAAAACAACTACCTTTGCAAGCAGTATTAACCATTAAATCTTGAAAGTATGGACGAAGTTACTATTATTTGGCTCATAGTCATAGCCATTCCACTCACCATTCTTGAAATCGTAATGATTGTCAGGTTCTTCCAAATCGCAAGCGATATTCGCGCACTGAAACATTTTCTCGTGGATAGTTACAAAACTTTGAAGACAAAAGACAAATACGGTGATTCTGTAGAATTTAACTGCTACAAAGAGGACTTGCTGAAAACTATCTCGGATGAAGAATGGGAAAAAGCTCGCGAAAATGTACTCAAACAGAAACTTGCTGAAAGATACGAAAAATACTATCAACATGTAGTACAAGAGAGCAAAGAAAACAACGAAACACAACCAAAAGAAGAGAAAAACTAACCATAACCACACACTCCCAATTCTCAATCAGAGTTGGGAGTTTTTTGTTATAACACAACACAACCTGCCTTATAGAAATGGCGCACAGTAAAAGTTCCGTGTTTGTCGAAAAAAATAGTGCCTTTGGAGAAAAAGATAGCACAGAGATGAGTAAAGATCCATATCGTGTATTAGCAGAGAGTCTTCTCCCTTGGGAGATAGCAGAGAACTTTGACTTGATAAATGTAGTTGTTACAGGAGATAGTATAGAATCCTATTTGGATGAGCGTAACATACTACCGTAAGGTTACACCTTTTCAGAACTATAGCCTAATGGTTATACGGGGACACAACGTATCCGAGACTTTCCTGTCCAAGGCAAAAAGAATACCTTATATGTTCGTCGCCGCCGATGGTAAAAGATACCGGAGAGAACAAATATAGTTAGAGATTGACAAGTAATAGCCCCATGTACCTGCTTATCGAAAGAGTGTGCGGCTTTTTTAAAGAGATGCTTGGAAACGTTCCCTATTACGGGTCACTCGCTTGAGTTATTCTATGGTATCGATGTCGATTTATTTGAGCGTCAGTACAAGCAAGAAGCATTTGAGTGGTTATGCCTCTTGGGAACAGAAAGAGCATGCCGAAGAATGGTTGTTATTCTCGGAGAATATTGGCACACATTTGAGCATTGAGGAGACTGCTTTCAGTAATGGCGACCTATACACTATCCTTTCTAATAAAGTAGCACATAGTAAGAAAGGTGCCATCGTTGCCATCGTAGAGGGAGTCAACGCAAAGACTATATTTCCTATCCTCAACATGATTCCTGTAGAACAGCGCGAGCAAGTTGTAGAAGTTACGTATGACTTATCGGATTCAATGCGCAAGATAGTTACTCATTGTTTCCATAAGGCTCGACACACGATAGGCCACTTTCATGTACAGAAAGTTATTTAAGGCATTAAACTTGCTGTTTATCAATCGATTGTTGTATTGTAAACTTTGTGTTAGTCACAAATTTACATCAAAGTTGTGCAAATTCAAGTCAAAACAATGTAAAATCGCACCGCTTTTAGGAACTCTTGTGGACGGTCTGCAGGGTAGTCTTTACTGCGTTCCCGATGTTCCAAAAGACGGTGCAAAATTACTTAAACTATAGCACATATACAACAAACAGAGTGCTATTTTGTATTGGACGGCTCTTTCTTCATTGCTTCGCGGGTTAGGTACTCCAGCAGGTAGGCATACGGCTCGTCTGCTTCGCTGTGAGCCACTCCGCATTGTGTCAGAATATAGTTGGTCGCGTGGTAGAGTTCGTGCACCAACTCCGGAATACTATGCGGGCGTCTTACCCAAACAAAGAACTCCCTTTTGTACCAGATAAATGTGCCTGCGGCTTCATCTTTGTTGATAGCATTATCGAAATGCGTTTTGACACAATCATACTCCTGTTTGTCGTCCGAGATGTTTTCATCAAGCCAACGGCTGATGTCTGCATACCTGCCACCGAGAAACAGAGTTAGTTGTGTCTTGTATGTGCTTATGTCGATAGTCTTTGTCCTCATAACTTTATGCGTGCGTATAGTTTGATAACCCAAGCAGAGCTATCTTGCCCCAGTTCTTCCAACAGAGCAATGCCAGCGTAATAACGATGAGGACAAACAGCGTCCAAAAGCCCTTTTCCATATTCTTGTAGTATTGGGGTACATAGCGCACGGGTATTTCCTGCTTGGTGTCGTTCTTCTCGTAGTACGCTACACGCTCACGCAAGCCGCGGATAACCACCTCGAAACTGTCCTCTTTGCAGTCTATTTTGACGAACAGGGGCAGATTGGTAGATTTATCAGCCATGGGGGCGTTCTTTTGCGAGAGCGCACCGAGTACCTGTCCTGCGGTCTTTGCGCTATCAAGGCTATGTCGTGTCGAGGAGAGCAGCAGTTCAAGCCGCATTCGTTTACCCTGCTCTGTCTGCAAGTTGGCAAGATAGACATTACCCAAAGAGTCGCAACGGAACAACAACGCAGCGGTCGCGCTATCGCCTGCCACCGTGTGTGCGCTGTCGTACCGTTCCGAGATGAGCGTCTGTTGAAAAGTCTGATTGCTGACAATAGGCTGTTGGTGCTTGCAAGAGCCTAAAAGCACTGCAATCGCCATAAGTCCTAAAACAATAAAGGCGATACTCGCACAGACGGAAGCCTTATCCGCCCTGTTGAGCCTGTCATACCACCCTTGCAGGCGGTCGAAGAATACATCAATCTTTCTCATAGTTGTGTCCTCCACTTAGTTGTGTCCTCCACTTATGTTAATGGATTGTTAGTTGTTGTTTGACTGATATAGAGCAAACACATCAGCATAAAGCCGAGTGCTATGCCCGTGAAAAGGGATACTATGCGCACAAATTCGTTCATTTTTCGGGTTGTGCAATAATTTTTCTGCCAATTGTCTTTGCCGTTCCAAATAATTGTCGTACCTTTGCGGTATCGAAGATAGTCTATATCTGCGTGTGTCGCCGGATTGTTTTAATCCGCGTGTATCTGAGATAGTCTATATCAAGGTAATGCTTACTTTTGCGGTAGGCATTTTTTTTGTGCCTATCTTGACCACCGACCAATGGCAGATGAAAATATCTGTATTTCCCCGCTTTCTCTCGTAACCGAACTATACCTGTACATAAAGCAGATATAGTCGCTTATCCACTCTCCGCCCCGCTTGATACGCAAGCCTAATTTATTGTTGTAGAGGACGGGTTCGCCGTTGCAGCGTGAGGTAGAGTCTGCGCATATATCTGCAAGCGAGTCGCCTTTGCTATCCTCCACATACCACACATCTTTCACAGCGGCTATCTTCTCTATGTGAAATGACACCGCCTCATCGTTGCTTATCTTGTGCATTACGAGGTTTATGGCAGGGCTTCCGTCTTTCTGCATTGGTATCTGCCACCCCGTGCGCGTGCGGTGGAATGTTACTTGATTACCTTTATCCCTTGTGTCGTCAGCAAAGTAGCGCAGTCTGTTCCGTGTTCGGCTGTAACGGAAGAGGTGTATGGTGTCGGTGTTCCGCAATGCGCCTTTCTTGGTTACGAGGAAGAGTTGCTTGCACACGCAGAGCATTTCGACATCAAGGTAATAATTGCAACCACCGTCTGTGATATAGGCGGTGGAGGGTTTGGTGCGTATATGAATGCTTGCCATATCAGTTTGTGGATTTAGAGGTGGTTACTATGCGGGCAAAGTTATCTTGGTGCTTAACCATTGCGCCGTTGGTGTCGTATATTTCGAGGTGATACACGCCTGCGGACGCTGCTTTGATTGCTGCTGCCGTGAGCGTGAAAAGATAGGAGATAATGCCGTCCGTTGTGCCATTGTTCTTTACAGAGAATAGCACTTTCTCCCGTGTGGCGGGGTTGAATAGGCAAGCCGTAGCGGTGTCTATCGCCGTGTCGCTATCCACATCCCACTCGTATAATGCGCCTTTGTAAATCGTTTCCATTGTTTCACTTTGTTTTGTAGTTATTATTTATTTCGTGGCGGTTCTTACTGTCTGCACGATAGGACACATGAATCCATTGCGTGCCTTGCGAGTTCGTTTCCCACAACAGTTGGTCAATATCCATTGTCTTGAGTATCTCAAACAACTGCTTCTTGTCCGCGAGTTTCTTACAAACAAGGTCGGCTGCCTGACCCCTTATGTGCTGCGAGTTCTTACTGCCGCCTACCAAGGTATTGAGAGCCACATTGCGGTAGCCACTCGTCACGATGATAGGTGCGCCCAGTTTCACACGAGCAGGTTCGAGTACCTCAATCAACAGGCTGCACAGGTTACGCAACACCCCTACGGACGGAATGTTCTGTATGCCGTTGAGGGCGGCTTGCTCACTCCTTACAAGTTCTTCAAGAGTGAAATGTTCGGTACGAATTTGAGAGAGTTCCATAATCACGATTTCTTTTGCTGTTCAACATATTCCTGCAAGGCTTCAATGACTTCCTTTGTCTTGTCCAAACCAAGTTTGTCGGCTGCTGACACGACCAATTGCTGAATGTCGTCTATCTTGTCCTGCTTTTTGTCTTTGCCCTTTCGGGTGTTCTCTATCACCGAGATTGCTTCCACTATCACTATTGCAGCCGTGCCAACGACAGACAAGATAGGCGTAGAGAGCAATGCGAGATAAGGCGAGAGAGCCGAAAGACAGATGTCGATGATGAGAAACATCATAAGCATTGCAAGATACTGCAAATCCTTTGACAAGGTGCGCCGTAAGCCCCACGAGGTCGTCTTTTTCTGTCCTGTGCGGCGGCTTGCTGCTACACCTGTGATGAGGTCAATCATAGACGCTGCTATGACGATGAGCCACATCAATACTACAACGGCTATCTTGGTCATAAAACCACTGATGTCGCCCTCCAAAAGCGAGGGTATGAATAATAGAGTGTTCATTGTTGTTTTGTTTGATTTTTGTTGATATTATTTGATGATTTCGTTTCTTTTATGTATCTTTGCGGCGGATTTCAAATTATTGCTTATGAAAAAGTTTCTCATAATACCATTCATCGCACTGGTAGCAATTAGTTGCGAACAACCTGTTACTGAGCAAGACCTTAATCAACCGAGAGACCCAAAGACTTTTTCATTGGTAGGAAAGACCTATATCAGCGAAACGACCTACGATAAATCTCCAACCGAAGGACACTATTGGGTGTTCG
>CAVKDW010000092.1:0-6047 GCA_963655075.1 Muribaculaceae bacterium
TGGAGTGCTTCTACGAAATAACACAATAATGTTGCACTTGCTTGTTGAATTCACCTAATTACAAATTAAACATTAAACATTAAAAATTACACATTACCTTCCCAACCGGGGACGCGGGCGCCCCGCCTGCGGTCAAGTCGCAAGACTTGCTTGTATATGCTCCGAATCCCTCTCCTCTGGAGAAGAGGTTAGGAGAGGTCTATTTCTCTGGAGGAGAGGTTAGGAGATGTCTCTCTCTGAGTGGGTCGGGGGAGTCCGTCCCTCTCTTGGAGGGGTAAGAGGAGGTTCCCCATATATTCCCTATTACAAATTAAACATTAAAAATTACACATTATTAATTGGGTGATTATTGGGTGATTATTGGGTGATTATTGGGTGATTATTGGGTGATTAAACTATTATTACACTATCATTATACTATCATCAAAACATAATTACTCTACCACTATCACATACTTAAAACATCATCACATGGTTTTAAATATATTTTTCTATTATGATTACTTGCATATCAAAAACAAAAATAGTACCTTTGTGGCGGATATTACATACTACCATAATACTATGAGCAAAGCCACACTCATCGAACCACTCGAAAGCTTACAAGGAAAACTTCACCAACAAAGCAACGTAGTCTTCCGACGCAAGACGGTACGAGACGAACAAGGACATATCGTACACGTCGGACCACAAGAATCATATCGCGTCATCAAACCGCGAGACAGGGAGAAAAACCCTCCATCGCCCGCAGAACAACGTAACATCGACCTGTTTACTGCAGCTGTCAAACAAGCCGCACAAGAGCTGTCTCCTGACTCACCCAAACGCACATACTGGGAACAAAGATGGCGGGCACAACTCACCAAAGGAGAACCTATAACCAACGACATCGTTCCTAAAAGACGGAAAATATACCACTATCTGCACCCCTTCGTGCGAGCAACCATACTCGCTGAACTCAAACAAACAACAGCAGAACAATAACCGCACACGCATCCAACCAACTACACAAGACTGACAAACCGGATAATAATAAATATACGATACTCATAAACAATGAAACGCAATATAGCTATCATAGCAGGAGGAGACAGTTCCGAACATGAAGTATCTCTGCGCAGTGCAGCAGGATTGTATTCGTTCATGGATAAAGAACGGTACAACATCACCATCGTACAACTACGAGGAACAGAATGGAGAGCCCGGATAACAGAAGACACCTTCGCCAACATCGACAAAAACGACTTCTCATTTACCTACCAAGGCAACAAGACCATCTTTGACTTCGCATATATCACCATACACGGCACACCGGGAGAAAACGGATTACTACAAGGCTACCTGGATATGCTACGCATACCATACTCCTGCTGCAACGTACTCGCAGCCGCCATCACATTCAATAAATACACCTGCAACCACTACCTGCAAGACCTCGGCGTACGCATCTCTCCCAGTATTCTGCTGCGCAGACATCTGCCACAACCAACACCCGAAGAGATAGTGAAGCAAGTAGGACTACCCTGTTTTATAAAAAGCAATGTGGGTGGGTCATCTTTCGGCTGTACCAAAGTCAAAACCATCGGACAGGTCAACACGGCTATCGAACGCGCCTACCAAGAGGGAGACGAAGTTATATGCGAAGCATTCATGAAAGGTACCGAGATAACATGCGGCATCTATAAGACACACGACAAAACGGTAGTCTTCCCTATCACGGAAGTGGTAACCAAACACGAGTTCTTTGACTACGATGCCAAATACAACGGAGCCGTCGAAGAGATAACACCTGCACGCATACCGGACCAGGTGAGAGATAAAGTGCAAGCACTCACCGCACATATATATGACCTCATCGGATGCTATGGTATCATACGTATCGACTATATCCTTACCGATAACTGGACTATCAACCTGCTCGAGATAAATACCACACCGGGAATGACCGCCACATCATTCATCCCGCAACAAGTCAAAGCGGCAGGGTTAGATATCAAAGAAGTACTCACCGATATCATCGAAGATAAGTTCGCACACTGATACACCAAAGACTATGGATATTAACAACGAAATAACCAAACTCAATTGGAACAAAGAGCCACAAGGACTATATGAACCCATCGCGTATGCACTACAGACGGGGGGAAAACGACTGAGACCACAACTCGCACTCATCGCAGCACAGATCTTTGACGGCAACGAACAAGACGTGCTACCCGCTGCACTTGCACTCGAACTCTTCCATAACTTCACCCTGCTACATGATGATGTCATGGACAAAGCAGACATGAGAAGAGGCAGACCAACAGTACATATCAAGTGGAACGAAAACACCGCCATACTCTCAGGCGACCAAATGCTCATCGAAGCATACAAACTGCTGGAACAAGTACCGACACACACACTGCCACAAGTGCTACACATGTTCAATAAGATGGCTACAGAGATATGCGAAGGACAACAATACGATATAGACTTTGAAAACAATAGCCAAACTACCATCAATGACTACCTCATGATGATAGAACGCAAGACGTCGGTACTTCTCGCTACCGCACTCCGGATAGGAGCATACATAGCGGGAGCAAACACACAACAACAACAGGCACTCTACCAATACGGCATACATATCGGACTCGCTTTCCAGATACAAGACGATATACTCGATGTGTATTCAGACCCAAAAACCTTCGGGAAAGCCATAGGAGGAGATATAGCTTGCAATAAAACAACATATCTACTGCTAACCGCATTACAACTGGCAGACACCTGGGACAAACATGAACTGCAACAATGGCTCAATAATAACGACGCACCCAAAGACGAAAAGATAACAGCCGTCACTGCCTTATATAATCGGATAGGAGTACGCCCCGTATGCGAGAAAGCCGTGCAGACATACACACAACAGGCTGTACAGGACCTGCAAACACTGCCACAAAACAAAGGGACACAAGCCCTGCAGACACTGGCAGAATCATTATATAGTCGTACCAAATAAAAAAACAACACTACTATGCCGTACAGACGATTACCCAAAACTGACCAAGCACGACTCAGAGCATTGCAAAAAGCCGTAGCACAAGCCGAAGAAGCCGAATACAACCAACAGGCTATACACTACCGCACACTCACCGAGGCACAACGACTGCTACTGCAATTCGAAAACCAAGTGGCACAATACAAAGCTAACTTCGATAGCAAAGTGTCGGCTAACAAACAATATAGACACAAGGTACACAACGCACGTATGTATATATCACACTTTATACAAGTGCTTAACCTCGCTGTCATACGCGGTGAAATAAAACGGACACAGAAAGAAATGTACAAACTCAACCCCGAAAACGACACACTACCGGACCTCAGTACCGAAGAGAGCCTGCTGCAATGGGGACAGAACATCATCGAAGGAGAGAAACAACGCACCAACCTCGGAGGATTTCCTATATACAACCCTACTATCAACAAAGTGCAGGTACATTACGACATCTTCAAAGAACAATACACCAACCACCAACTACACAAGAAAGCACACTCCCGTGTGTATGGGGATACCGAAAACATGCGAAAACAGATAGATATACTACTGCTCGATATATGGAACCAAGTGGAAGCATACTACCGAAATGAACTACCCTATGCTCGACTGTGCAAATGCCAGGCCTATGGACTCATATACTACTACAGAAGAGGAGAGGCCCTGCTCACAGCAAAAACAGACCAACAGATAATAGACAATAAGGCAAAACAACCTACCTTACAATGGTCTGAGACGGAGAAATAACTATATCCAGACGCTTATCAAAGAAACGGGTGGGGACACGCTCTACCAACTGAAAGTCAAACGCCACACCAACCAAGACAGACCCCCTACGGTGAGATAAGAAACGATCATAATAACCACCACCACGTCCCAAACGGTTGCAGCGCCTGTCAAAAGCAACACCGGGAACCAAGACTATATCTATCATACCCTTATAAGGAGGTGTTTGAGGCTCGAGAATATGAAAACGACCAGGCTTCATCAACGCCTCACCGCAATATGGACAAGCATCCATATGCTTACGGTGTGTCACTGGTAACAACATCGTTTTCTCGTCAGCATATCTTTCCAACAAAGGACGCAGATCCACCTCGTTACGTAACGGATAATACAACAACACCGTCTTGGCCTGGCGAAAACACGCCAACTGCTCCACACGACTGATAACACACGCCGAGTATTCACACACCTGATCCGCCGTTAATAGACGACGCTTCTGAACCAACAACGAACGCATCTCTGACTTGGCATGACGAACACGATGACAAGGAAGCCAATGAAGAAAATCGATAATATTTGACTCAAAAAGCATATCGAAAAGTAAAAACTATGCAAAAATAGCACATTATTTGCACATCTGCAAAAAGGGAACTAACTTTGTACAAATTTTATATATATGCGACGGATAACACCTATCATAATATGTAGCACCATAATACTCATCGGCTGCAAATCAACAACAACCGATACGACCTCCCCGTATGCGGAAGTCACTGCGTTTACTTTCGCAGCAGACACAGCCAACCCGGGACCCGCAAAAGCCACATACAAAATAGAACAACGGACAGATACAGGACTCATCTACAATACAGACTCCATCATGTACGGTAGCACACTGACACGAGTCATACCAAAAGTTACATACAAAAGTACGCCGGCAACAGCACAACTCATATTCCCCGATACCGCCGTATTCATCACAGGAACAGACACATTGGACTTCTCCAAAGAACCAATATACCTCTATGTCAAATCATCAGACCTGACAAATGAGAAATGGTACCGTATCACACTGACAGTACACCAACAGGACCCCGACCTATATGTATGGGAGGAACTCACAGCACAAATATTTGAACCGCAGAACTGCGAAAGCAAAGGGTTCTATATCAACAACCGACTCACACTCTTTGTCAACAACGGACTGGAAACACAATTATACCAATCTACTGATGGAACAACATGGCAGACACTGACAACGCCATCAGGACTTCCTACACCATGCCGCGTACGCGACATACTACAACACGGCGACACCCTGTATTACGCTGACAACGACAAACTATACATGTCCACGGATATCACCAATTGGACAGCACAAGACTATAGCACACAAGACTTCTCACTCGTCAATATGCTCGTCGTCTTCGATGGTTATGCATGGGGTATTCTGCGGGACAAAACAACAAAACAACTGCAACTCGGATATATGCAACAAGGGAAGATGCAACCTTCTGACTCCATCAACGGACTGGAAAAGAACATGTTGCCTGCCACTTTCCCTGTCAACGATTTTGCAGCACTGTCATTCTCAGGAGCCAGCGAGAGACCACGCGCCATGATCGTAGGAGGACGGACAGATAAAGGTGTACCCGTCAACACACGATGGAACATAGAAAAAGATATATACGGGACATACCGCATCAAAAACTTCACTATCGAACAACCAAACTTCCATACACTCACTGGAATGTCAATCATACAATATGATACACACCTCATTATGTTTGGAGGCATAGACAATGACCTCGAATGGAGAAGCGACATGCTGTTCTCTGATGATGAAGGAATGCATTGGTATTCACCTGATACCGCACACAACAAACTGCCGGATACATACCAAACACGACAGAAACAAACAGTATTACTGGATACAGAACACAATATCTATCTCATCGGAGGACAATCAATGACCGAGACGTTCAGCGATGTCTATCGCGGATACCTTAACTCCATTAAATGGTAAGACATGGACACAATACAAGACATTCGCAAACCTATACAGCCCGAGTTCCGACTATACGAACAAGCATTTGCACAAGCACTCCAATCAAACAACAAACTACTCGCTGAGGTTCTCGACTACGTACATGCCAAAAGAGGAAAACAACTGCGACCCATACTCGTACTGCTGTCTGCATCACTATGTAGAGGAATAACGCCAAAGACCATACAGACTGCGGTGGCACTTGAACTGATGCATACCGCTACACTCATACAC
>CAVKDW010000093.1:0-6025 GCA_963655075.1 Muribaculaceae bacterium
ATATATCGATATAGCCGTTTCTTTTCTGTATCATCCTCCGTATAAGTTTCTACTCCAAGATACATAGCAAAACCACCATTCTGTGATGGAGTCAGGTCATATGTATCTATATTAACGGACACGCTCACATTCTGTTTAGCCCATTTTATCTTTAATGCGTTAATGCTTATTTCTTCCCCAGCCAATAAAGAGTCCAGAAATTCTTTTTTTACTTGTTCTACATAAGTCCCTACTACACCTATTTCATAAACATTGTTATCCTGTACATCAAGGAAAAACAACTCTAACTTATACGCCCGCCTGTCTGGATATGATATAAACGGATTGAGAGCGAGTTTGTTATCTGTCGCAAAGGTAATAGTCGTATGCTCTGGCGTGTTAAGTGATATACGACCAGCAACAAGATTATTGAGTTCAATACCATACCATTGCCCCAATCCGCCTATCTGGTTTTGTAATATACTTGAAGTGTTCAGTTTCTCGGTATAGTTATATAAATGCAAGCGTGAGTTATAGACAAACATATTAGTATCTATCACACGCTTCCTATCAAAAGCCGACACAGGCAAGGTTTCTTGCAAGTATAGATTATCACCCAACACTCCATTCAAATCAATGTATATGCCCTCATCTTCTTCTGTTGCCTTGATGTCCTTAAAAGGTATCTCTGCTATCTTGTAAAAGTTGCGGAGATTGGTTATCTCACGTTGTAGCCTATCTGCGTCTTTTGATATAAACTTATAACCTGTTGTTTGTTTTGAACTCATACCCATCTTGAAAAAACCATTTACTTTGTCGTAAACAGACTTTATTGTAATATCGGTAAATTCGTATGGGTTTATTATCTCTGATATGAATATACAAGCAGCATCAATAACACCATTGTATTTTTCTGCTATATCTTTGTCTATCTTATAATGCAGAGTATTCCCTACTGCTGCTATCGCGAAACTTCCACCATTATACATCGTGTTATGAAACCACCCAAACATAGGAGGTATGGTCGCAAGACCATACTCGTAATAACTTCCGCTTGTATTATAGTTACTATCAAACCATCCGTTGGTTGTTGATGTTGCATTGTATTTGGCGGCTACAACTAATGAATTGGTTAGATAAACTCCGGCAGTAGATGTGCCAACTGCACTGTCGCCTGATGATTGACTGGTGGATATATTCTTGAACATCATAGCCTCCCTATCTTCAACACCGTCTTTCCATGTGTAATAATAGAGCAAGTCTTTGGGTACATACTCCTTGTCTGAGTCTCCATCAGTATTAGTAATAGCAGGCTTACCAATTAGAATAGGGGATGATGCCCACACATATTCCCCTGTAGTTAATCGATATGCCGTAACAGCCAAGCAGTAACCGTGTATTCTTCCGAGTTGTCCGAGTAGGTATTGAGCCTTATTAGCAAGATTTTGAAGTATTGAAAAATATATATCAAGATTGTAAGTAAGGACTGTGCGATTAGAACCGTTAATGTTATATGCCGCACTCTCTATAGAACCACTATCCTCTGACTTCACTATTGCAAGACAGCCAGACATATCGCCCGCAGTCATGGGGTGCTCTTTATCTACACAATCGGCTAACAAAGATATTTCCGGTAGGTCTTCATATGTATCGAAACGTAATTGATATTTTTGTGTAGTAGTGTTAAATAAAAAATACACAATACCACTCTCAGTACTTATACAAGCGATATTACCAACAAAAGACACGTCTTTTACGTTATTAACATCTAATTTCTGTGGTGTTTCTCCTTTATTACAGAAATATAATCCCTTTTTAGAAGTGAGGATAAGTCTATTCTTGCTACCAGATGTCACTGCATGTATATAGACTGCGCTGATAGAATCACCCATGTTTACATAGACTGCGCTATCAAATTCCTCGCTGGTTATCTCTGGACTATACGGCACAAAACTGCCATCACGTTTCTCTAACCCTATCACTTCATTCATAGCACCATCTTCACAGAGGCTATCCGCCCCCGCCCGACTGATACCTTTGATAGGGATAATCTTATGTTCTCCTTCAAACTCCATAACTAACGACTGATATTATATCTACGTTGCAAGATAAACTTCTCACTATCCATGCCTATCTTCGCTTGCTGAGCATAGTTCTCAAACTTGTCAAAGAATACAGATGACTCTGGCGCATTGGTGTATTCAAACCAACGATAAATGATATAGTTTACAAGAGCCTCTTTGATGTTTCTATCAACAGAAGATAACTGGTTATTGTCAAAATGCTCGTGACGCTCTAAGACGAACATCACACACCCACGTGCATCATAGACCACTTTCTTTGAGTGTCCCAACCAGTTGGCATTTGTGCAATCCTCTAATGCTTGATAGACTGTGGTATTGCCGACACTGTCTGGACACTCAATATAGGTGTCTTTGCCGATACTCTCTAAGGTGCTTGGCTGTATTGCCTCAATAGTAATAGAGAAATCAACACCTACCAACACATGTCTGCTACCATCTTCATCAAAATCGAAAGGTATAGTATAAGAGTAAATAGTATTAAGGTTGTTACCAGAAACCGTAAGGATACCACTATCAATAGTATATTCTTCCGAACACTTCAAGCCATCTAACACTGTTCTGATATTGAAGCGAGCATAGTATCTGTATATCGTGCTTGTCTTGCTACCTATGATTATAGGATCTACAGTAGAAACTGTAATAGTATCTCCGCTTGTAACTGCACTAACAGGCACAGTGAACGCCTCTCCGATAGGTATCTCAACACCACTCATTTCCGCATATAACCCGCAGTTAGGATATTCGACCCTATCAGTATAGTCCTTCACAATCTGCTTTGCGTCTTGGATATTACGACCAAACACCTTAAGCCAATCGTAGGTTTGAGCGGCAGCATCTTCCAAAAACTCTGTAAACAAAAAGTCCTCCCCTTCTGTAAGGGATAGACGGTCTAGTAGATGCGGTTCTTTATCAGTATTCCGCATCTTCCCAAAATAACTTGTCCGCTTTGTAACCTCATCCAGTATATCTGGAATACGATAACTGAAAATTGCAACCTGTACCTTCTCCATACGCACTAACTCTGGTTGGCACAAAATTACAATAAGACAAGATTATATTAACGTGGTTTAATTGAAAAAGTGCTATTGTAAATCAATCCTTTCAAATACTGTCTTCAAACATCATATGTAGGATAATATCTTCCTGCATAGTCTTAGCAATTCTTACACCCCGACTGGAAGCGAGGTATAGGTTTATATGGCGCATGCGTGAAGATAAGCGATTGTCTGGGGATAATCACATCTTTCTTCGGTTGTTTAGTCGTTGCCATAGGTCATTATATTTATGGTTGAGCCACAGTAACAACAGCCCGAACCAGTTAGACAGATAGGACATGAGCATAGATAACAGAACAGCAGCAATGATGTTGCATTTTGCGAAAAGTAGCACCACCAGCGTTGCCCAGAACGACAGGCACTTATGGCACTTGCACACTTTGCCTGCCACAGACCATACTGCCTGTGGCAGAGCCAGGTGTACGGCTATCGTTGCAGCCATCATCACCGCTATTGCTATCACTATCTCCATCATGCCGTGACGGTGATACTCAACGGGGTCTCACTCACAAAAGCACGGCTGCATTGCTGGCATGCTGTGGTTGATACGGCATTGACCGTAGCCCCTGCCGTTATCGTTACTGCCGTGGGAGTGGTAGCCGAAGCGATAGGGATAGTGAATGTACCGCTCAGTGGTTGTGACTTGGTACAGCCGCACCCGCCGTTACATGGCACATACGAGATGATACCCTGCACACGGATAGTGGCTGCGTACTGCCCCGTGCCTACCTGCGACACGCCTGCCAACGAGAACTGCGGGGCGAAGACGGGGGTGTTCTCAGCGCAGGTTGGGAAACATAGACGCTGCGTGATGTTGAGTTGGTAATAGTACGGACTTGCCGTACTGCCCGCTGCCAACACGGGCGTGATGATTGGCGATTGGATTTTATTCATACTCTTGCGTATAAGAGTTACTGCTGCCTATTTTTATTCTTCATCGGAGGTGTCGCCGACAGCATTAGGCTCTTCCTCCTCGCACTCCTGTACAGGGACAAGAGCATTATAGACTACATCTATCTTGGTCAGCAGGTCATCCACCTTTCGGTGCATCGTGTTCATGTCCTCTGACATATTTACGATATTCTCATTGATAGCGTCGAATATCGTGCGGGGTTGTTGCTTTTCCATCATCGTAAATAATTAGTGATTAGTATATTCTCTCCCCACTTGTCAAGCAGGGCGTTCAGTTTATGTGCCGTGACAGGCACACCTCTCCCACGTTGCCTGTTCACAAAGTCTTTCAGTGCCTGCTCCAACTTGTCTGCCTCTTCCTTACTCTCGGCATAGACATACATATCTATCTTGTAGGGTTGCAGCATAGGGCGTTAGGGTATGGGTGGCACATCGGCTGGCGTAGTGGGTATAGTCACACCCGCTTTGCCCATCATAGCACGTACTATGTTGTAATAGCCGACCATCTTGTCTTGGTTCTGGTCTATCCAACCGAGAACGCCCAACACCGTGTCTTTGGCTTGTGTCAGTGCGGGTACGCCCTGCGGGTCGTAGTCGGGCATATTGGGCATATCTTTCATAAAGTACTCGCATACCTCGGTAGCGGCTTTCACATCGCCACCGCAAACAAGCAGTGCCGAGCGTTTGAGTGCATCCTTGGAGGTGGTCTGCAAGAGGGTCACATCGTATGCAACTTTGTTCCCGAATAGAGCCATAGTTCTTTTCGATTAAAAAAGTAGGTAGGGACACACTGTCCCCACCTACAATGGTTAGTTGCCGCAAGTGTCACAGCCGCAGGGTTGGGGTGCGGAGTAACGTTGCACACGCAGGAAACCGCAGTTGCCAACAGCGGAGTTCAGACCGTTGTTGTTGTTCTGTGCCAAAGCATACGCATAAGCGTCTGCCAATGCCGAAGCGGACACGTTGGGGTTGGAGGTCGCTTGCGATTGCACATCGACATACTGCTTCACGGTAGGGGTCTGTGCATTCTGCCAAGTCTCACGAGCGGTTCTCTCACTCAACATAAACTGCGATACAAGGTTGAGAGCGTCCTTGTTACCTGATACCGCCTGCTCTGCTGCTTTGGCACGGGACTCGGAGGCTTTGTTCAAACCCCAGCCAAGACCTATAGCAAGCAGTAATGCGCCACCGCCAAGACCGGCTGCCAAGCCGATAGCCGTCGCGCTTTGTCCGTGTGAGTTGTGGTGTTTGGTCATCATCATCACATCGGAGGGACTTAATTCTGCCATAATTATGAGATTTACTTTCGCCTCTTACACCTTTGGCGATTGGTGTCAAAACACCATCTGTTTCGACATCGCAAAGGTACGGACATTATCTTCCCTGTGCGAGGACTTATCCGTCTGTTGTCAGCAGATACGACGATGGTTAGGTGGCAGATACCGATAACTTCCGTTCAATCATAGCAGTAAGGTCACGAAAATATAGCGAGGACTTGTGGAAAGCGTAGTAGGCGGAATGATAGTGTGCGATGCAGTCGTTCCGTTTCCTGTGGAGATAGTCACGTATGGCGCAGGTGGGTACACCTTTCGTACAACAGAAATGCACAAACAACGCCCGTGCTGCCACACACTCTTCGGTCTTGTGTTGGGAGAGTATCTCTTCGGTTGGTAACTCGGTCGCCTCGGCGACTACGGATAGGATTTTTGCAAAAAGTTCACTCTTCATTTTTGTGTTTGATTAAAAGGTTGTACCTTTGCAGTCGCAAGCACATACTAAAAAGCGACCAAAGCGCACTACAAAGATTATTATTATTCTCTGTCGTGGTGCTTTGGTCACCTTTGTCTATAGCGGATGTGCTTGCAATCTTTCTCCGCTATAGGAGGCAGAGAGTTTTTTGTACTCTCTGCATTTTTATTTCAATTATTTAGATACTCATTGACTTCTTTTCTAAACTCCTCTACCGTTCGGCACACAACGACCTTATTGCCGTAT
>CAVKDW010000094.1:0-5785 GCA_963655075.1 Muribaculaceae bacterium
GTCGTAGACGACTCGCCTATGAGACGAGGCAGCGAAGCCGTACATACACAGTGGACAAACAAAATCGCTATACTCGTCGGAGACCACATGCTCGCCAAAGTCATCGAGATACTGGCAGAAGTTCGTAACATCAACATACTCAATACCGTATCACACATGGGCGAGACACTATCTTCGGGAGAACTGCTACAATTGCACTCCGGACAATCCATGTGGATAAGCGAACAACAATACATGCAAATCATCGAACAAAAGACAGCATGCCTCTTCGCAACATGCTGCGCCGTAGGAGCAGCCAGCACAGGAGCAACAATCAGGCAGATGACGGCTATCAAACAGTTCGGATTGCAACTGGGATTATGCTTCCAACTCAAAGACGATGTACTCGACTACTCCGATATAGAAGATATAGGAAAACCAACGATGGGAGATGTCATGGACGGGAAAGCAACACTACCACTACTCATATCGCTACAACGGGCAGAAAAAAAAGAAGCAGAATATATACGGGAACTCGCAGAGGGACTGGCAGATAAAGCCCCACATATAAACACACTCGAAGCCGCTGAAGAAATTAAATCTTTCGTCCTGCGATACGACGGGATACGCTATGCACACCAACAAATGCAAGTACACCGGAAAAAAGCCCTCGACGCACTAAACGTATTCCCTAACAACCGATACAAAGAAAGTATGATAACACTACTGGATTATGCGATCAATCGTGTCTATTAAACGCTGCTGAACTTCTGCATCCGACACGCTGCGAACAACATCATCAAAAAAAGCACATAACAACAACCGATAGGCTGTGGCATGGTCTATACAACGTTGTTGCATATAGAAAACAGCAGAGTCATCCAACTGACCTGTCGTAGCACCATGACTGGCTTTCACATCATCCGCATAAATCTCCAACTGAGGCTCCGTCGTCATACGAGCAGTGCGAGATAACAATATATTGCGATTCGTCTGATAAGCCTCCACACGCTGAGCATGAGGACGAATCAACAACTCCCCGCGAAAAGAACCGCACGAAGAATCATCTAACACATATTTGAACAACTGGGACGAGTAACCCTTACCCACATTATGGATAACACGAGTCAACACATGAGACTCCTGAGTGCCACGCAAGATACCTAAACCATATAACTCCGTCCTACAACCCTCACCATTCTGTTCAACGACTATCGTCGAACAGCACTGGCCATTCTTCTCCCTATCCTCAGGTAAACAGACCACATGCAAGCGTAATGTCGAGTTAGACTCCTGAACAATATGCCAATCCACAGCAGGCTCATTAAGCAGTACCCACTCACCTACCTCACCACTATGCAACACTATATCCTTTCGCATCCCTTGGAGATAACTCAATTACACATTACAATTTAAACATTATCCTTCAGCAGAACTGTCTTCGAGAAAAGCGTAACCCCTCTCCTCTAACTCTAATGCCAACTCTTTACCCGCAGTACGAACAATACGACCACCGGCCAACACATGGACAAAATCAGGAACTATATAATCCAACAGACGTTGATAATGCGTGATGACAATAGAAGCCGTCTGAGCAGTCTTCAGTTTATTCACACCCTCAGCCACAATACGCAACGCATCAATATCTAACCCCGAATCGGTCTCATCCAATATGGACAAACAAGGCTCTAACATCGCCATCTGAAATATCTCATTACGCTTCTTCTCTCCCCCCGAGAATCCTTCATTGACCGAACGGCTCGTCAAACGGTTATCCATACCGACCAAAGCCCTCTTCTCACGCATCAGACGCAAAAAGGCTGTCGAAGATAACGCTTCCTTACCCTCATACTGACGCTTCTCATTCACCGCTGTACGCAAGAAATTAACCATAGATACACCGGGAATCTCTACAGGATACTGAAACGACAAGAAGATACCCTCACGAGCACGAACCTCCGGAGACATCTCCAACAAGTTCTTGCCCCTAAACCATATCTCACCCTCCGTCACTGTATAAGCAGGATGACCCACCAACACATTGGACAACGTTGACTTGCCTGCACCATTAGGACCCATGATAGCATGCACCTCACCGGCATGAATAGTCAAATCCACACCGCGAAGTATCTCTTTACCGGCCACAGAGGCATGTAGATTCTTTATCTCGAGCATAATACCGTAAGGACAGTCTCACCGACTGCCTGCAATGTTTGTTTGTTTATATTACACATATCATCCGCACGAGTATGCCACCACTCCGGGAAACCTGTTTCCGTACCCGTCTTGTAGTCGATTATATCTACGCACGGAATACCTGCTATAGTATTCACATAATAATGATCATCCACTATAGGGTACGATTGTTGAGACACAAAATAACGACCATAACCCAACGACTCCGCCACGCGCCATATCCTCTCCACATAACCTCTGGCATGCACCATGGACACATACTCCTTGGGGAAAGTGGCCGAGGGATCACCTACCATGTCCAACAATATACCATACTGGTACTGCACGCCACAACCACTACGACGCGCCTGCACATAACGCTGAGCCCATAACTGACTGCCCAAACACCAAGTATCCTCACGTTCCTTACCCGTGTAATGCGACGGGGCACCCATATCCTCACAATCAAAAAATACAATATCTACCGGGGGGAACTGCATACCCGACCCGCGCATCGCTTGCAACTGACGGGCAATCTCCAACAACACCCCTACACCGCTCGCACCATCATTGGCACCGGGGACAGGCTCAAAACGATGCGAATAATCACTCTCCGCATCACACCATGGACGACAGTCCCAATGAGCACACAACAACACGGAAGGCATAGTCATATTCGTACCTTCTATATGAGCCACTATATTACGTACCAACTGCTCCCTGCCCGCATAATCTTCCATCACGCCCTGCTGCTCCTCTACAGAGATACCCATATCCACAAATCGGGATACTAACCATTCACAACAAAGACCATGAGCCTCCGAACCGGGAACACGGGCACCAAAAGACATCTGGTGCGCTATAGTAGCATAAGCAGAATCCGAAGAAAACATAACACTACCCGTTTCAGCCTTTTTGGGCTTGGTCGAACAAGCAACCAAGCCCAAAATAGACAGTAATATGACAAGATGACTTGCCTTCAAATCAATGTATATTCAACTCACTCACCGAGCGATGCTCCTGTATAGCAGAAATAGTCTCCGCTATAGGCTCTGCCAAAGAAACCATCTTCACCTTCGGGCAGAGAGATACATCAAACGGTATGGAATCGGTAAATACTAACTCCTCCAACTCAGACCCCATAATGCGCTGACATGCCTCACCGGACATAAGACCATGAGTAACCAAAGCACGAACAGACACAGCACCCTCATCCTTCATCGTCTTAGCCGCCTTACACAACGTACCTGCAGTGTCCGCTATGTCATCGACGATAATCACATTCTTACCCTTCACATCACCCAAGACACGAATCTCCGAGACCTTGTTGAAGTCAGGACGATTCTTGTAACAAATGACCATGGGAACCTCCTGACCATATAATACATGCAACTTCTTGGCAAAAGCCGCAGCACGCTTACTACCACCGACATCGGGAGAGGCAACAACCAAATTATCTAATTGCAACGCACCTACATACTGAGCCAACACATTCGCACCGTACAGGTGATCAACAGGAATATCAAAGAAACCCTGTATCTGATCCGCATGCAAATCAACCGTGATAACACGATCTGCACCCGCTATCTGTAGCATGTTGGCACACAACTTGGCACCAATAGAAACACGAGGCTTATCCTTACGATCCTGACGAGCCCAACCGAAATACGGTATCACAGCAATCACCTTGTACGCACTCGCACGACGAGCAGCATCAATCGCCAACAACAACTCCATCAAGTTGTCACTGGTCGGACAAGTGGACTGAACCAAATACACAGACTGACCACGAACAGACTCCTCAAAACTAACGGCAAACTCACCGTCAGAAAATCGAGCAACATTCACTTTACCTAACGAGCAACCAAGACACTCGCAAATACGGGTAGCGAGAACTTCACCCTGAGAACCCGCAAAAACCTTGTAAGGACTAGCTTCAAATATCATTGTATAATACTTTAGATTGATTGACTGCAAACCTACTCTAACAACGCACAAAATTACTGCTTTCCTACGAATTACGCAAACGGGATTTGGACAAAACCATAAAAAAACATAACTTTGCAAGTGAAATAAATTGCCTGTAATATCATCATGAACAACAAACAGATTTACACAGAGTTATGCAAAAACGACCCCTCTATACCACTCTTCCTCACCGATTGGTGGATGGATGCCGTATGTGCAGGTAAACAATGGGATGTGCTACTCGATCTGGATGCAGAGAATAAACCGAGAGCAGCAATGCCGTTCCTCATCCGGGAACGACTGCGCATGCGCTATATCATCATGCCACAAATGACACAGATAGGAGGTATATGGCTACGTAGCGATATACAAGATAACACCGATATGGTGCGTTCCGTATGCGAACACTTCGTCAAACAGATAGAAGACCTGCATCTGTCATATTACTACCAACAATTCACCATACAAAGCCCCGTTCCGGACATCATGCTGACGCTCGGATTTAAGATTAAACCTAAGGTAACGTACAGAATAGAAGACCTCACTGACCTCAACAGCGTCATCAATGCTTTCTCTAAAAACAAAAAAAGACAACTACAACGCGCGCTCGCACTGCATGCCGACAGACAAATGACGGCTGAAGAGTTTTATCAGTTCCACACACAGTGCCTCAAAGAACAAGGCAAACAAATATCCTATACACGAGAGTTCCTGCTTGTGCTCGAGCGAAAAGCATCCCGAAAACAGCAATGCCAGATTATCCGTATATCCAACGCAGACAACATTCCCCTCGCTGCCGCCTTCGTAGTATGGGACGCCAACACACTGTATTACCTCATACCATGCTACTCCCCGGCACATAAGGATAGCGGAGCAGGCGCATTACTCGCACTCGAAGCCATTAAACTCGCACGAGAAAAAAACGTGACATTCGACTTCGAAGGCAGCATGATACGAGGAGTAGCGAACCACTACAAACAGTTCGGCACCACACCCAACACATACTACAGCGTCGAACGATACTACAAGCCACTATTCCGCTTGGCAATATGGTGGAACGAACTTCGCGAACTAAAGTGTCGGAGATAAACAAAGATCGTTTTAAGAACCATTCCCTATCTTATGAAAGTACTCTTCCTTAGTGCGTGGTATCCGACCGAGCGGGATGCAATGGCGGGACTCTTTGTGCAGAAGCATGCTGCAGCCATTGCGCAACAAGGGGCGGATGTGCGTGTACTCTATTCAGAAGCCACGGGCGTGCGGTGGTTGTGGGATATGGCACGCATGTGGAAGCAACTACATAGAGAATGGGGACTACCGGATGTGGTACAGATGAATGTGCTTGATAAGAACGGTGTGTTGGCACTCTACCTGCGCCAACGCTATCACATACCATTTGTTATTATTGAGCATTGGACGGGGTACTTACCTACTCACTTCTCTTTTCGTGGCGGTTGGCATGGTAGAACTATGCGCTATATTGCGAGCAAGGCTGCATGCATTATGCCCGTCAGTTGCACTCTCGAAAAGGCTATGAAGCAATGCGGTATCTGCTGCCAACGCTGGGAGATTATGCAAAATGTAGTGGACGACTTTTTCTATATGCCTCCTGCCGAGCGAATTCCACACAATGGGAACAGAGTTCGTTTGTTGCATGTAAGTT
>CAVKDW010000095.1:0-5527 GCA_963655075.1 Muribaculaceae bacterium
CTCACAACCATACACTAACAACGAGACTGCCTAACATTACTTGTTAGACAGCCTCCAAAAATTAGTAACTTCGCATTGCTATGTACAAACAACTAATTTCGGAGCAAAGGTACGCAATTTCTATCTTACTCCAAAATAAAACAAAAAAAAGTCGGATTGCGAAAGAACTTGGCATTAACCGAGCCACCCTCTATCGCGAGTTAAAAAGGAACACGGCACCGCATGGAGAATACCACGGGGATAGTGCTCAAGCCAACGCAGATTACAGGCGTAAAGGCAAGCCAAGCAACCGCCGAATTAAGGACAATCTTGTTGCCTTAGTGCTGGAAAAACTGACTCAGGAACAGTGGTCTCCGGAACAAATATCCGGATGGCTCAAGACGCAAGGAACTCGGATTAGCCACGAGACCATCTATCGATGGATCCGAAAAGATAAGCGGGACGGAGGCACCTTATACACCCATTGCAGGCACAACCTAAAACACCGCAAACGCCCTGTTGGCGGGAGTATTAAGCACATACCGAACCGCGTTAGCATAACGGAGCGTCCCAAGGAAGCAGGCGGCAAGCGCAAGGGCGATTGGGAGATGGACACTATAGTCGGGAGAGGCAATAAGGGAGTCATCGTGACGCTCGTTGAAAGGAGTACGGGATTGCTTCTGATGCGCAAGTTACCTTACGGGAAACAACCTAAGAAACTGGCAGAAATGGTGAATAAATTGCTATCTCCATTTCGGGGAAGAATACACACAATAACGACCGATAACGGGTTAGAATTTGCGTGTCATGAGATGATTAGCAAGTATACTGGAGCGAGTATCTTTTTTGCAGAGCCATACTCCTCATGGCAGAAAGGAGCCATTGAAAATGCCAATGGATTGATACGTCAGTACATACCAAAATCCGCTGATTTTTCAACGATAACTCAGCAACAGATAACCAAATTTATGACAAAAATTAACATGCGTCCAAGAGAGCGATTAGGTTTCAAAACACCACTAGAGTGCTTCTACGAAATAATACAATAATGTTGCACTTGCTTGTTGAATTCACCACGAAAAGACGGCTCTTGCGTAATTAAATAAAAGTCACTATCTTTGCAGCCGTAAAGTCATTGGGACATAGTGGGCGGGGCTTACAACACCAACGCCCGACTGAACTCCGACTTTACAGACATAATAAAAAGGCGTTTATTAGCGCTTGTTTTGGCAAATCGAAGTCTGGTAAATTTCAATCCACCCAAAACAAGAAGCAATAAATGTCTGCGTGGTATGTACATAGTCCACATATAGTTGTGGCTCATACATATCGGGCGTGGGCATATATTGTTTGTTCTTGTGGAAGGGTTTACCAGAGCCTGATTTGGAGAACAAACAAAGATAAGGGCTCCACGCTCTTTTTATGTAGTTTATATAACATAACCGCATGGGGTCTGCGGAAACAGAAAACACACCAATATGAAAAGGCTGTATCTTTTTGTGCTGGCAGGCATAATGCTAATGCTGGCGAGTTGCCACAGTGACTTGTGGAACAGTATCAACGACCTACAGAGTCGCGTAGAGAAGTTAGAAGCACTCTGTAACACACTGAACACGAACATCAATGCCCTGCAAGTCGTCATCAACGCACAGAGTACCGGAGACATGATTAGCAATGTGAGCGAGATTACTCATGGTAACTCTGTCATCGGCTACACCATTACGTTCACGAGCGGCAAAAGTATCACTATCTACAACGGTACCAATGGCACAAACGGCAAAGACGGCGCAAATGGACAAGATGGGGAGGATGGTTACACACCCTCTATCGGTGCCGCCAAAGACTCCGACGGTATCTACTATTGGACACTCGATGGCACATGGCTACTTGATGCAGATGGCAACAAACTGCCCGTCACAGGTGCCCAAGGTGAAAAGGGGGAGAAAGGTGATACTGGAGATAAGGGAAACAAAGGAGATACAGGAGCAACTGGTGCTACAGGTGATACCGGTTCTGCAGGTGCCAATGGCACCGATGGCGTCACTCCACAATTAAAAATTGAGGACGATGGCTATTGGTATGTATCTTATGACAATGGAGCTAACTGGAAGAAACTTGGCAAAGCCACCGGTGACAACGGCAAAGACGGAACAGACGGTACCAATGGCACGAATGGTACGGATGGCGCAAAAGGAGATAAAGGCGATAAGGGTGACAAAGGCGATACTGGAGCAATCGGAGCAAAAGGAGACAAGGGGGATAAAGGTGATGCTGGTGACTCTATGTTCTCTTCTGTCACACAAGACAACAACTATGTCTATTTCACACTATCTGATGGTACGGTTATCACGATAGCCAAAGGTGGCAGTGGTAGCGGCTCCACTCCTTCGATGGATACAAAGTATGCTATTGTGTATGATACCAACAATGGCGTGGGCGACTTAGTAATAGATTCCATCGCTTGCTATCAGGTGACCACGATTAAGAAGTGTTCCTATACTCGAGCAGGACATGCTTTCCGAGAATGGAATACAAAAGCCGATGGTACTGGTGTGGTATACGAGGTTGGTGCATCAGTAGTTGTCATGCAGAACATCATACTCTATGCTCAATGGGAGGCACGTATAATTTTGTCCGGAGATTTTACGGTTGCAAGTGGTAAGAAAGTAAAGTTCGCACCGGGTAATCTACAGTATCAAGCAAGTACTAAGACTTGGCGTTTTGCAGAACATCAGTATGACTACATTGGTGATGCCAATAGCAATATATCCTCTACATATACGGATTGGATAGACCTATTTGGTTGGGGAACGGGGAATAATCCAACTAATACGAGTACCCTTTATAGTAGATATTCATCTTTCACTGACTGGGGAACAAACGCAATAGGAATCTTTCCTGCTAATTTTTGGCGTACATTAACTAAGGAAGAATGGCGTTATGTATTCGAGACTCGTACAAACGCAAGTAGTCTTTATGGCTCAGCCACGGTCAATGGCACAAAAGGAGTAGTCATTCTGCCTGATGATTGGATTAAGCCCAGTGCAATTACCTTCAATGCAGGTATTGCCGCTTATGAAAATAATGTATATACCACCGTACAATGGTTACAGTTGGAATCGGCAGGTGCAATCTTTTTGCCGGCTGCTGGTAAACGATATGACACTACGGCGGGCGATGTCCAGTATAATGGCTACTATTGGTCGAGTTCGGTGCTCTCCACTACAGCTACATCGTATTGTCTCACATTCGGAAGTAACTCCTACAGGATAGAGAGTGAAAGCCGTTACTATGGGCGCAGTGTACGTTTAGTCCAAGAGTTATAACATCAAGAGATGAATACCATCTACAACAAAGGCTCCCGACAAACCCTAATAGAGGGATTTGCATAACCCCAAGGAAAGGTGTTTGTCGAGACAGATAAAGCGCACGATACTGCCATATATGAAATCGTATGTATGGCGATGTGACAAGTAATACCATGTGCCGTTGTTAGGATTGGTTGCGCATGTGAGATATTTGTAGTAATTTTGCACCGTCTAATACAAAATGGTATGAATAAACATTGTCTGAACATATATTTCTGTCAGTTAAGTGTCATTGTGTTACTATTAGCAGGCGTGTGTCCTCTATTTGCTACGGATGACGTAGAAAGTATAATACAAGCAGAAAAAAACGAGGTCGGAGAGACTATATTAACAGAGGAAGAATGTGCGAACAAATGGCTGGATACCTATCCTAAACACCTCGGGTTTACGTGGGGAGCATCGGCTACTTTGGTAAGTAATTATATCTGGCGCGGTTTGTATGTGGGAGGACTGTGTGTGCAAGCAGATGCAACAGTAGGATATGGAGGCTTGTTTGCGAATATGTGGTGGAACGTCGGCTCCACAGATTGGATATTCAGAGGTCTAAACCCAGAGATAGATATAGCGATAGGCTTTAGCCGTTGGGGACTGCAGATATATTACCTGCACATGTACTATTTCGACACCTATGCCGATGGTAGTCGCTCTCGTTTCTTTGATATGCGCAATTATGCTCCTGGTGGGGGAGGCACAACAGGAGAGTGGCGTGTGGCATACAGGGTGAGTGACCGCTTACCTCTGAGTGTGCTGGTGGCTTGTCGTACCTTCGGTAGAGACGGCTACATAAAAAATGGAGAATTAAAGCGTGCTTATTCGACATATATTGAAATAGGCTATGATTTTGCCTTGCCGCATGATTGGCTATTGGCAACCCGTATCGGCATGACCCCTGCCAAGAGTATGTACACAAACTATGAGGGAGATTTCGCAGTGAACCTGATAGGGCTAAAGCTGCAAAAACAGTGGTTGATGAATGACTATGCTATACAAGCCTTTGGAAATGTGATGCTAAACACATGGCAGGTGAACGCCAACAATCTGATACGACCTTTGGTCGAAGCTAACAGCCAAAAACTAAACGTAGCAATAGGGTGTAGTATCGGTATATAAAATACGGAACAAACGACAACGGAAACATGTTTTGCCCCTATTAAAATTCAAAAGAGACTGCCTAATAGTATAAGCAATCTCTGTTATCTCTTTGCAAGCACCAATACACGCGCCTAAAAGAGTTCACTACCTGCTCCGTCTTGAGGCGTGTCGGGAATATCCTCACCATCCTCTACAGTCGTATTCGCAGGACTGTGATAATCGGCTGGACGATATAGAACCTGCACGTTCTCGGCTATAATTTCCGTCTTACGGCGAACTTGACCATCTTTCTCCCATGTGCGAGTCTGTAACTTGCCCTCTACATATAACTTCATGCCTTTCTTTACATATTTCTCTGCCCACTCGGCTAAGTTCCTCCATAAGACTATCGGATGCCACTCTGTCCTGTCTGGAACTTGAGTACCATTCTGCATAACATAACCTCGCTCTGTCGTCGCAAGATTGAAATTGGCAATAGCTACACCACGATCCAAATAACGGACCTCGGGATCACTACCCACATTACCCACAAGGATAACTTTGTTAACTGATGACATAATTGCTGATGTTTTTCTTGAAACAAAAAGTTAAAACTAAAATCGCGGCAAAAATAGGAAAACTTTTGTATATCCCAAAATAATGTAGTACTTTTGCAGTGTAATTATAATACCTGATTATGAAAAGTTACCGACTGATATTATCGTTACTTCTCATTCTTACCTTTCCTTTTGCTGTACAAGTTGTTGCACAGTCCGAAGGTGTGATGGTACGTTGTGTGGCTTTCTATAACCTCGAAAACCTGTTTGATACCATTCACGACGAGGGGAAAAATGACTACGAGTATCTCCCCGACGGAGGAATGAAATGGACATCACTCAAGTATGAAAACAAAATTAAGAATATGGCTTATGCCATATCTCAAATAGGTACAGATAAGGACCCTCGAGGAGCCGCATGCATAGGGGTTGCAGAGGTGGAAAATATAGGTTGCCTCAATGACCTGTGTGAAGAACTGAGTCAGCAGTATGGGCGAACATATCAGCCTGTACTACTGGAGGGACCGGACAGAAGAGGAGTAGATGTAGGAT
>CAVKDW010000096.1:0-5527 GCA_963655075.1 Muribaculaceae bacterium
GATTCACAATCCTTAATATACACTTGCCTTTTAATGATATCAGGGATGACAGCGATAGACTGAACTACTTGATTGATCATCTCCGTTCGCTGGATGGGATCGTCACCTGCCTCATGACTCAGTAACCGAGTCTTAAAGCGAATAAAATCGGTCTGCTCCGCTTGTATGAACGACAACACTTCGTCAGCATTATGTTTCCGCGCATATGAGTCTGGGTCTTCCCCATCAGGGAGTAACACTACCTTCACATTCAGACCCTCTTCAAGTAACATATCTATACCTCGAATAGCCGCTTTGATACCCGCTTTGTCTCCATCGTAGAGAACAATGATGTTTTCCGTGTAGCGGTGCAATAAGCGTACTTGTTGGGGTGTCAGAGATGTTCCACCAGAGGCAACGACATTCTCGAAACCAGACTGTACCATCTGTATCACGTCTATCTGCCCCTCTACTAAATAACAGCAGTTCTGCTTGGAAATAGCCTGTCTGGCTTGGTATAGACCAAACAACTCGTTATGCTTCTCAAACAATGGCGATGTAGGTGAGTTAACGTACTTGCCGGCTTTGTCGTTCTTCTTGAGCAATCGCCCTGCAAACCCCACAACTCTACCACTAACAGAAAAGAAAGGGAAGATAATACGTCCTCGAAACCTGTCAAAGAGCCGCCCATCTTCACTCTTAATACACACACCGGTACCCACATGAGGGGCGTTCTCTGCATCGTTGATGAGATATTTATCGCTGTATCCGGCAGCCTTAGCCACTTCCCATAGGTTGGCACGCTCTGGAGAGTAGCCTATCTGAAACTTACGCACAATATCCTCCCGTAATCCCCTCTCACGTAGATATTCCATAGCTACAGCTTTCCCCTCACTCGTCTGCCATAACTGATCCTGAAACCAATGATTGGCAAAATCGTTGACAACAAACATTGACTCACGATCGTTTTGCCGCTGCTGCTCTTCGGCAGTCAACTCGCGTTCCTCTATTTCTATATGGTAACGCTTGGCCAACTGACGTATAGCGTCATAATAGGAGCATTGCTCTATCTCCATAACGAAACCTACAGCATGCCCGGCTTTGCCACATCCAAAGCATTTGAAAATGCCTTTACTTGGCGATACGGTAAAAGAACCAGTCTTCTCATCATGGAAAGGACAAAGACCAATAAGGTTAGCACCACGTTTCTTGAGACTCACATAGTCACTCACCACTTCCTCTATCTTGGCTGCGGTAAACACACGTTCTATGGTCTCGCGAGGTATCATATGAAATTACTCCATTGAATTATCTATAACACAAACTTACTTCTAGAACTCCCATATATATATACCCAATTTAATCTGCCACTGATCAAACCTACCTCGGGTATTGATATCCCGCCCGTTAAAAACAGTAGCTTTATAGGGATTGATAAGACCAAAATCATATCCCCCACGCAAAAAGTAGCGATCATACTGAAATCCTGCTCCCACCCCCCATGTAACATTAAGGTGCTTGAGCGCGTAATCTTCTGCAGACAGAGCGTCATAGAGATTGACTAACGTTCCTTGCGTAACTACCTTGGCATCATCTTGTATATCTTGATGACCCATCATAGATACTCCATATTGCAATGTTGGTCCGGAATAGAGAATAATCCATGTTTTCTCTGCTATCTTGAACTTGTACTGCCAATCAACGGGGATCTCTATCTGGTGGTAGAATGTACGTGTACGCACCTTGGGATAAATAGAGGTGCTATATTGTGCTGACCAACGCGTAGCATTGTATCCGAAAGTGTAATTGATGGCTAAAGAAAAACCAAACCCTTTGACGAGAGTCGCGTCATAGACAAAACCTGTTTTTAGACCATTGTACGGATTGGCATTGAGGGCTGTGTAGTCCGTTTGTGTAGGAGTATTAAGGCGTGTTATAGGCCGGGCATATCCCAACTGTAAGCCTATGTACTGAGGCAGATCACTATTGGCCTCAATAGTGCCGAAGATGGTGCATAATAGCACGAATGGAAGTAATGTCTTTTTCATTTTCTTTTGTTTTTTCGCTTTTGACTACGCGGTGTTTTGTCCTCGTCTGTCTGCTCTTCTTCCTCTTCCGTGGATGCAGACACAGTTCCTGCTTGTGGACGTATGGTGCGCTGCGGATGCAAGAATATATCGCCGGGGATGCGTGGACGCTCTGAATCAGCCCGGAAAAAAGTACCTAATCTCGCTTCCGCATCAGTAACTTGGTCTAAAGGGTACATAACACCGGAACTGGAAGTCGTGAATACAACATGATGTATCTTTTTGTTTTCAATATATAGTTTGACGAAACTACTTTGTGTCCGATTGACACCTATAAAGGACCCATCATCCTCGCGAGGATAGAAAATAGTTTCTGCATTGCCTTGCACATCGATCAGATACACCTCATTGTTACGTATATATGCATATATATCTTTTCCCCCCAACTGATCGAAGGCACTCTCTCCCTCTTGTTTAATTGCAATTGCATTTCCCGTACCATGCAGGTGATCTATTACTTGATTGAGAATATGGATGTCTATCTTATCTGCTGATATCTGGTTTGCCTCATTCCAGCATATCGGTGTGCCAAAGAGTGTAATAACGGAATCACGTCCATGATACAACATAGAATCACACACGGCTTGTAAATCCTCTCGGTATATACGTACATGGTAGAAAGCACGCATTTGCCTGAAAGAAGTATCTCTCCATAGCGTGTCTGCTGGTTGGAATACCATAACAGAGTCCACTAACACGCTGTCACGCGCCTGCAGTGTAAATGTACGATATGGCACTTGTTCCGTATATAACGTATCAGCGTGCATATAGGTGTAGATGAGCGAGTCAGACCAGTCTATCATCATTGCACTATCTGTGACATACCCATGCTGACCATCTTCCCACATCTCGCAGTATCGCCCGTATAGGCTGAGATGGTTGATGGAGTCGTGCGTAGCGATATTGCCTATTGTCCGACCATAGCCTGCATGCTTGTCATAGTAGATAGTGTCGCCTGTCATGACCTTGCCATCAGTATGCACGATACGCGAACGGTTGAGTAACATAGATAGTTCGGTCTCGGTGTTGTACCATCCCTTGGTGGAGTAGATAGTCGTCTCTTGTTCATAGACTATCTCCGTTGGTCCCACAAGGTCAGCTTGATGGGTGTTTGTGTTGTAACAGAGAGTGTCAGCGGTGAGAACGAACTTAGGGTTAACCAACTTCACGTCTCCACGGAAAAGTGCTTGGTAGTTGTCCGGTGTATATTGCCCCCATCGAGAGGTTAGATTGTTGAGACTATCGCGTATCGAACCGCCTGTGAAGTAGTAGGCTATGTTTCGCTGTCGGTCGTAGTTGAGACTATCAGTGGTGAGCGTCGTTTGTTGGTGTATCAGACGTACATGTCTTCGCAACCGTGCCATGCGTGTGTTGCCATTGTAGAATAGCACATCTCCGAAGCCTTCGATACTGTCACCTTGCACTAAATGGACATTACCAAAGGCGTGCAGCGAGTTCTCTTTGTCGAAAAAATAGGCGGAGTCGCAGTACATGAGTGCGGAGTCGTGCCGAAAGCATACGTCACCCTTGAGTATCTGTGCGTCAGGTAGCCGTTTCTCGTCGAAAGAGAGTGTCTCGGAGTGCTCGAGATAAACCATTGAAGTCCTGACAGTATCGCTGGTAGAAGACAGTTGTGCTTGCGCCGCAACCGCGACCATCAATAGATAGAATGTTGCAATATGTACCCGATGAGTTATCAAAACCTATAGGTGTGTTGTAATTAGTGAACCCAATTTGGATATTGAAAATCACATCCTCGCCACGCAGGGTCAATGTGGATATACACTTCTTTCTGCTTGTTGCGTATCCATTGGTCTATCGTCTCGGTACCAAGCTTATGCTCGAGCATACCACGTATAACCTGGAAATCGTCAGTTAGGTTAGCTTTGTGGGCATCACGCTTCGTTTTAAGGCGTACAATGACACAGACCTCCTTGTTCTTTGTCTGATCCATCATGGTAAAGGGCTGGCTAATATCTCCCTCTTTCATAGCATAGATCTGCCGGGCTACCTCTGGAGGCAAATCTTGATATTCGAATTTACTGGCACCTGTGTTAGCATTGGTCATCAACCCACCACTCATCACAGTTGACTTGTCTTCAGAGAAACGAGCCACAGCTTCTTCAAAAGGCATGCCCGTACTCTGCAATAACTCACGTATAGAGTCCAACCGAACTATAGCGCGTTGTTTGTCCTCCGAGGACACACGAGGCTTTAGAAGAATATGACGACAGTTAATACGCTCACCTTTCTTCTCAATGAGTTGTATGATATGGTAACCATATTCGGTTTCTACAATACGTGACACTCGCTTGGGATCACTGAGATTAAAGGCTACATTCGCAAATTCACTAACCAATTGACCGCGTCCCACAAAACCTAATTCACCACCTCGCTTGGCAGACTCTGTGTCTTCTGAGTATAGGCGTGCAAGCATACTGAAATCTGTACTGCCATTTGTCACACGCTCGGTAAACTCGCGCAGACGTGACTTGACACGCTCTACCTCCTCAATAGGCACAGGAGGCTCAATACTAAGTACTTGTACTTCTACCTGTGCCGGTACCATGGGCAAGGAGTCTTGGCTGAGTGTGTTATAGTATCGCCTAACCTCTGCAGGAGTCGGGTGTATGTTCTCTGTCAGCTTGCTCTGCATCTGTTGAATGATCATCTGGTTACGAACCATGGTCATCATCTCTTCGCGTATCTCTGTGCTTGTCTTTCGGAAGTATTCCTCCATCTTCTCTTTGCTACCAATCTGCGAGATATAGTAGTTCATTCGCATATCTACCTGATGATTGACAGAGGATTCGTTAGCTGCTATAGAGTCCAACTCTGCTTGGTGAAGAAATAACTTTTGTATAGCTAATTGTTCTGGAATAACACAATAGGGATCTCCGGCGATAGGTTGCCCTTCATATTGTGCACGCAACCTTTCTTCCTCTACTTCACTACGAAGTATAGCCTCATCTCCGACAATCCATATCACCTCATCAATGATATTGTCTTGTGCATTAGTCTTGCTTAGAGGAACGAAAGAAAGAAGTCCACATACCATGCTAAACAGTATAGGGTTATATATGTGATCTGTAGTCATATAGTTATTGTTATTATTGCCGTTTGTACCAATACCGCGCAAATGTACTGCTTTTTTCGTATATATGCAAAAACTGTCACCTATTTGTCTTAACAACCACATCAAAATCATTAGATATGACTCGGTAGCCAACACACAGTAGCCAACAATAATTAAACATTAAAAATTACAAATTAAACATTAATATGACCTTCAGCAGAACATAAGCCGATCTTGAGCTGACCTTAACCCGACCCAACCCTTTCTCAAAACCTGTCTTTTTTAACATTCAACAACCCCTAAACTAATAAACGGATAAACTCATAAACGCTTAAGTTCACATTAGAAGTGCAACAAATGCTTTTTCTGTTTAGTGTATGATATA
>CAVKDW010000097.1:0-5358 GCA_963655075.1 Muribaculaceae bacterium
CTCACAACCATACACTAACAACGAGACTGCCTAACATTACTTGTTAGACAGCCTCATTCTTTCTCTCAACTTCTCTCAACACTCAACGCTAAACTCTCAACTAAAAAAACTCTCCTACAACCACTTGGAAACAGCGTCGTAATACTTTGGAGATACAGGTATAGGCTTCGTATTCGGCACATCCAACTCCGCCGAGATAAGACCCTCCTTATCCTTACGCAACACTTTTACATGCTGGGGGTTGATATAATAACCGCGCTGACAACGCAATAAACCATGCTTGTGCATCAACTCCTCCAATGACTTCATGGAAGCACGCAACGTGTATTCTTTGACAGACGTGCCTTCCATATAACGTATGTGAACATAGTTCTCATCCGCCTCCACATACAATACCGCCGATGAGGCTATCTGCAACTTAAGACGCTTTGAACTGTCCAAAAAACGCATCAGACTATCATCATCAACAGACACCTGCTCCTCTTTCCCTACAACAGCAATAGCCAGACCAAAAACAACATACGGATAAACAGTGATGATGAACAGGTAAAACAGACACAACCCCACCACCGTGAAATAAGCCATCGCACCATGGTACATCAATGTCACATACAAAGCCACAAACAAACTCATACCTGCTATCTCAGCCAACTGCCATGCTGCATATTTCAACCATGTTATATACAGATGCTTGTACAAGATCACGAACAGTGTGCGGGATATCAGCATCACACCAAACAGAATACAGAGAATAATAGTCGTATTAAAGTTAACCTTGTCCGCACCCATAGCCAACAACTCCACCAACGATGCCGGCTGGTACAACAACACAAAACCCAAGAAGAACGTTGGAATGCCCAACATGTATATCAGATTGTACTTAAACGACCCGAAAAGACTTGGTAACTTCCCCATAATTTAGTCAATCTTATGATGTGACGAAACAGAGAAACCCCCAATCTTGTCACATATTCCAAACTTTAATCAATATATACCCAATCTCCCCAAAAACTATGCCACACCATCACAAATGTTTGACAACCATAAGATCGGGTAGTAATTTTGCAGTCGAAAAGCGAAAGCAAAGACGAGAATAATAGTATTACTCACCTCTAAAACAAACAACATGAAACTGGCAGCACTTGGAGACTCCATCATCAAAGGCGTCATCTTAAAAGCAGAAGGGTTGAAAGAGAGATACACCCTATCCGATAACAATATCATAGACCGATGCGCCGAACAACTCAATAGCGAAGCCATCAACCTCGGTAAGATGGGATGCACCATCGAAGCGGGCGAACGCATCTTGGACAAGTCTATCGAACGCCTACAAGGTGCCCGATATGTACTACTTGAATACGGCGGAAACGACAGCGACTACGACTGGAAAGCCATCGCACAAAACCCAAACGGACAACATCTCCCACGCACGACCATAGATACGTACGAGCGTACATACGAACGAGTCATAACAAAACTGCAACAGGCAGGAATGACACCTCTGGTACTCTCACTGCCACCTATGGATGCAGAACGATACTTCCGATTCTTCACCACAGGATGGAACGAACAACAGAAAAACAATGTCATGCAATGGCTTATGGGATCAACCAACACCATCATGTCTGGACACGAACTCTACAACATGGCAACATGGAAAATAGCACAACGAACAAATGCACAATGGATAGATGTCACATCCGACTTGCTCATCGGACACCGGTACCGCAACTATCTCTGCGAAGATGGGATACACCCCAACGAACTCGGACAAGCACGCATCGCCGACATGATACTAAAAGCCATATAATCCCCCACACTTCTCTGAATAAACTCCAATAACCCCTTACTCTTTATTCCTTACTCCAAAACCCTTAGGTATCGCCGTCTCAAAATGTACACTCTGCTCCGTGACAGGATGGATAAACTCCAACACGCGGGCATGTAAACACAACCTGTCAACAGGAGACTCCTCATTCCCGTGACCATACTTGCGATCACCTACCACAGGGTGACCTATACTCGCTAAATGCACACGGATCTGATTCGTGCGACCTGTCTCCAAGTTCAACTCAACCAACGAATACGCACCCTTCGGCACACCACTGTCATCGCTCGGCATTGACTCACGGATGACATCATAGTTCGTTATCGCTATCTTACCTCCATCATCTACAGGAGAGGAGTAAACCACTGCATTGCGCTTATCCTCTGTCAACCATGTCGTGATACGCCCGCTTTTCTTCGATAAGATACCCTCTACCAATGCCACATAAGTACGTTTGGTCACCCACTCACGCCAATAAGTGCGCATATACTCTTGCAACGCAGCACTCTTCGCAAAAACCAACAAACCGCTCGTCTCCCTGTCCAAACGATGGACAACATACACACCATTATGCACGTCCTGACGCTTCACATAAATCTTCAACACAGAGAGCACCGTAGTCTCACGGCTGCCTGGACGAGTGGGCACCGTCAACAACCCCGCTTTCTTCTCCACCACAATAAGCCACTCATCCTCATACACAATACTCAACTTGGGATGATGCAACTCTCCGTTACCGCGACCCGAGATGACAGTTACCATATCACCCGGATGCAACGCAACATCATGACGCGTCTGAATACTGCTGTTCACATGCACACGACGTTGACCTAACAACTGTTTGATGCTGGTCTTGGTCATACCACCCATCTTCCCGAATAGGAAACTCATCAACTCCGTATCCTCTTCGACACGGAGTATCGTATCTTGTCTTTTCTTCATTGCCTTATATACATCCTTATCCATGACACACCGGCACTACCATTCACCAACAAAAAGACTGCGAACAGAACCAACGAAAACATGTTGCCCAATAACAGATAAAAAACGATGCCGGACGCACTGTACAACACCCACCATAACCAAGCATCTATCTCCTTGTTTATCAACAAGAAATTAGCCAAGACGGAAGACGCTATCATAACACCTCCCATCAACTTCAACAACACACCATCACACCAACCATCACATTGCAACACCCGAGTCACCAACACATAATCAACCAACACCAATACCAAAGCGATCAACCAAGTCACTATACGGGAACGCCACGACAACCATCTCGGCATAAAAGCAACAGAACAACTCTCTCCACCCAACACCGCACGACGCCAACGAACCAACGAAATCATACCGAAAGGGATAAAGACACACAACTGCAACACAACCAAGTCCCAGTTCCCCTGCAGAGCAAACTGCGTAGCCAACAACAACGCCATCACAATACCCCCGTAGAAACCCATATAGTTACGCGGATCACGAATAGTCAGTACGTATGCCACACCCACTACACTCGCAGGTATGCCTACAACAAAAGCACCATCTCCCCAACGCAACAACTGACCACGAACAGCAGGAAAGAACCATTCTATGCCGTACAACACCACAAACAACAAGGCAAACAGCATAACAGACAACAACGCCTGACGCATAAATGCACAAAACAATTCCTTTCGCATAACCAATAAACCAAAGAGAGGCTGTCTAACAGATTGTTGGACAGCCTCTCTTTACACACAACAATTATTTCTTCTTGCGTTCGCCGTAGCGGGACATGAACTTGTCCACACGACCCGCTGTATCGACCAACTTAGACTTGCCTGTATAGAAGGGGTGACTCGTGTTGGAAATCTCCAACTTGATCAGTGGATAAGTCTCACCATCTATCTCTATCGAATCCTTCGTCGAGGCTGTAGAACGACTGAAGAACTGAGAACCATCAGACATGTCTTTGAAAACCACTATACGATAGTTATCCGGATGAATACCTTTTTTCATAACTTTATCTCCTTTCTTGAGCGTGATTACTCAGCAACAATGTTCAACTTAATCTGAGCCTTAACTTCACGATGCAACTTGGCAACTGCCATAGCCTCACCCAACTCCTTAACGCTCTCCACAGTGATAATCTTCCTGTCAATATCAAAACCTTGAGCCTTCAACGCCTCGGAAACCTGAGCCGTCGTGATAGAACCAAAGATCTTGCCGTCCTCATTAGCCTTGACAGGCAACGTGATAAGCGTAGCAGACAACTTCTCGGCCAAAGCCTTGGCATCCGCCAACTGCTTCGCCAACTTATGAGCCTGTTGCTTCATGTTCTCTGCCAACTGCTTACGGTTGCTGTCATTCGCAATAACGGCCAAACGATTAGGAATAAGATAATTACGACCGTAACCGTCCCGAACCTTTACAATATCATTCTTGTAACCCAAATTGGTCACATCTTGTATCAAAATTACTTCCATGATGTTGCTCCTTTCAATTAACAGATTATTTCATCATATCGGTTACGTATGGCAGTAAAGCCAAATGGCGCGCCTTCTTAATCGCTTGGGCAACCTTACGCTGATACTTAAGACTCGTACCCGTGATACGGCGAGGTAATATCTTACCTTGCTCATTCAGGAACTTCTTCAAGAACTCCGGGTCCTTGTAGTCAATGTACTTTATACCACTCTTCTTAAAACGGCAGTATTTCTTCTTCTTAACCTCCGTAGTACGAGGGGTTAAATAACGGATCTCTTCGTTCTGTGCCATAGTTAAGCCTCCTCCTTCTTTAGATTAACGTTACGACGCTTCTCGGAATACTCAAAGGCATACTTGTCCAAATGAGTGGTCAAGAAACGAACAACGCGCTCGTCACGACGAAACTCCGTCTCGAGAATCGCAATAACAGCAGGTTCTACATCAAATTGCAACAAGGCGTAGAATCCCGTAGTCTTGCCTTGGATAGGGTAAGCCAACTTACGCAAACCCCACTCCTCACGATTCAGAATGGCACCACCATTCTCCTTGAGAAGGTTCTCGAACTTGTCAACCGCTTCCTTCATCTGTGGTTCAGACAAAACGGGAGTCAACACGAAAGCGGCCTCGTAATGATTTAACATACAGTTTGTTTATTAAGTTAATTATTATGCCCTGCATGACACTACCCAACACAACAGATAGCCGAAAAAGCGCGCAAAGGTACAACATTTTATCCATATACACAAACATCCCCATCATTTTCTCGTAATTTTATCAACAACACCCCGTTTTTGTCCGCACAAGAACCACCTCGTGTCAACCTAACGAGCAGAACTCCTTATCGCCTCGCCTGCGGTCAAGTCGTTAGACTTGCTGGTATATGCTCCGTATTCCTCCTTTGGAGGAGAAGATGAGATCTCCCAATTAAACATTAAACATTAAACATTAAAAATTACACATTCCACTCCCCCACTGGGGACGCGGGCGCCCCGCCTGCGGTCAAGTCGCAAGACTTGCTGGTATATGCTCCGTATTCCTCCTTTGGAGGAGAAGATGAGATCTCC
>CAVKDW010000098.1:0-5345 GCA_963655075.1 Muribaculaceae bacterium
TCAATGCAGCAAAGGAGAACGCACAATGGCGCTATCGCTCGTATCAGCGTATGCTACAAACTACTTGGGAATCATTCAAAGAAAAATAAATATGAAAGTAAAATCTGTAATCAGTGTAGTCTTAGCAGTGCTAAGCATAGGCTTTGCCGCATGCAATACGGCAACGGTAGATGACCCGAACAAAGACCCTCAGGTAAAGTCGGGCGAGTTTTCAATCTCTGCAACAAAGAAAGTGAAGTTTGCACCAGGTAACCTGCAGTATCAGGCAAGCACCAATACGCTGCGTTTTGCCCGCCAGCAGTACGATACTATTGGTGCTTTGAATGCCAACATATCAGCCTCATACGACGGATGGATAGACCTCTTTGGTTGGGGCACAGGTGATGAACCTGCCAAGTGTATTGCGTATAGTGACACTGAGGACTACAACTCCTATTACACCAAGTTCACCGATTGGGGGACTAAAAAGATAGAGAGTTACGAGCTTAACACCTGGCGCACACTGACACAAGCAGAATGGGCGTATATTCTCTACACCCGTGCCAATGCTGACAAACTCTTTGCAGGGGCAAAAGTGAATGGAGTAGCTGGTTTTATCCTTCTTCCTGACAATTGGACTACGCCGTCAGGCATCATATTTACGGCAAGTAGTGAGAAAGGGCTTACGTTAAAACAAAACTCAGCAGGTATGTCTATCTACAGCAACGACAATTTAGATAACTATAAACATAACACCTATACTGCTGAAGAGTGGAAAGTGTTGGAGAACAATGGGGCTATATTCCTCCCTATCACCGGTTATCGTTTTGGCAAGCAGGACAATGCTGACAACGGGGGGTATTATTGGACCGCTACGCTTGACGAAGCCAACTGCTGGTCTAATAGCATGGTTGCTTATTGGCTCAACTTCAGCGATAAGGAGTTCGCTGTTGTTTATTACTGTGACACAGCTATGGGCAATGCGGTTCGTTTAGTACAAGACTTATAATATACGATAAAGCATTAACTATTTCATTTTAATTCTATAGGTACAATGAAAGTAAATCAAATCATCAAAAGCATGGGCTTAGTAGTTCTGTGCTTTGCGGCAGTGGCTTGTAACCCTACAAACGAGCCGGAAAAGGAAACGACCAATGAGCCTACTGTCAAGTCAGGCGAGTTCTCTATCTCTGCTACGCAGAAAGTGCTCTTTGCACCGGGTAACCTGCAGTATCAGGCGAGCACCAAGACCTTCCGTTTTGCGGTTAACCAGTATGACGCCGTGGGTGTTGCCAATTCCAATATCTCCGATACGAACGAGGGTTGGATAGATCTCTTCGGTTGGGGAACAGGTGCTAATCCTACTCTCTGTTTGGGTGAAGGCGACACCACTGACTATGAGTCGTTGTATGCGAACTTCGTAGAATGGGGTAGCAACAAGATTGGTAGTTACGAAGCCAATACTTGGCGTACTCTGACCAATGATGAGTGGAACTATGTCATCTTCAGCCGTACTGATGCTGCTAAACTGCATGGTGGTGCTACTGTCAATGGTATCAATGGGTGGGTCATCTTGCCGGATTCTTGGACTGCTCCAGAAGGTATCACCTTCAACCCAAGTCTTGAGAATGGTCTTGAAGACCCATACAACTCGGGTGCCTACTACAACAGCAAAGAAGACAACTATAACCACAATGTCTATACTGCTGCGGAGTGGTCTAAAATAGAGGATGCAGGTGCAATATTCTTCCCTGCAGCAGGAACACGCTTCAAGAGAAACTCCAACGGCATCAATGAATCCGGAGCCTATTGGTCAAGTTCTGTGTTTGCAGACTATGATGCTTTCAAATATATGTTTGCATTTGACAATGGCAACTTCTCAATTACTATGAACGATGGTTCTATGGGTTTTGCCGTTCGTCTTGTAAAGGGTAAGTAAGGTAGCTATAGATAGAAGTACAGATAGTTGCTCTCTGTCGGGCAAAGCGCCAACAGTTAGACAGGGTATGTGCCTGTGGTATCCTCTTTTGAGAACAAAGAGGGGCTGATTGCAGGCACGTATGCCGACATTTACTTGCTGTTGCGCCAAAGGCAGCAGGCACTATCCCTACCCGTATCGGTAGTATGCGAAGAGTAAGGGATATGCTCTGTTTGTATGCGTTTGGACGAGGACTGTTACCGCAAGCGTGAGGTTGTCTTGGGACAGGGCAACGGCGGGCGTGTGCTTGTTCGTAGCGGGCTCACGGCAGGCGATGCAGTGGTTACAAGCGGGGCGATGCAAGTGAAACTTGCGGGCAGTGCAACTGTGAAACCCGGACATACGCATATAACCATTCAGGGACATCCCCAACCTCTCCAAAGAATGGGTTCAATAGACAGGGCATAGACTCTCGTGTCATCCTCGTGGCAAACAGCAATGGATAAGCAAGGGATACAATGTAAACAAACAGTAATTACACTTTTGTGTCTATTCAGCCTGTATAACGCCATAGCACAAACCACACCGGTATTTAGTAAAGAACAACTGTCATTGAGCGACGGGTCGGTATTGCCGTATCGACAAATGTAGATAGAGAGCGGGAAACCCATGTTGGTCATTTACTTGCACGGCGGCAATGCCATGCGCAGGCAATCCTACAAACATGAGTGTGGAGAATATAGCCACTACGCCGGTCTATACCGTGATTGGATTAGCGGATAAGGTAATGGTCAGCGATGTGCGCACGACAGTGGAAACGATGGTCGCGCAGTTGAAAGCCATGGGCGATGAGGTCGTCTATGATACCGTAAAGGGTTGGACACACGGGAAGACCTGTTCATAGAGTAAGAGTGCAGTTGACAACGCTTTGAGTAGCACAATCACTATTGGCTAACACCCAACGGACTCTGCTTGTATCCCATGAATAGACCTTAGGGGTTGAATCATACCTACACAAAAAAAGAGGCATTGTTTTGGAGGTTCATATAGAAACTCATATCTTTGCCGCGCTTACACCCTTTCCGCATATCTCGCGGTGTAGGCACGATTATTTATGTTTAATGCTTAAAGAAAAGTAAGGTATGAGAAAAACATGGATGGCAGCCTTGGCTGCTGTGGCACTAACCATAACGGGTTGCCACAAACTGACGCAGTATCCCGACAATATCGCGGGTTACTGGGCATCGAAGAACACCGCTACAGGTTACACCGCCTCGTTGGAAGTTGCTACAGATAGTGCGATAGTGCAGGTAGCCTCGCCCACGATGTTCGTGGTCAAAGACCTACGCGGCACGCTGTCATACGACAAATCAAGCGGCAAAGGCACTTTTACAGCGGCGACTGCCGATGCGCCGATGGTCGCAATACAAGCCCTTAACAAGACCTCTCTCAAGGTTACGGTCACGGCGATGGACGAGAAAAACGTACTGTACGAGGGTATCTTTATGCGGGAGGACAAGCCCATGACGCCTGACCCGAATCCGCAACCCACTCCCGAGAAGGATGCGACCTACATCGCAGTCCATACTTTTGGTTTTGTGGACTACTACGATGATAACGGAGATTACAACCTTGTGTTGATAGGCAAAGACAGTACGGGCATTGAATACTACGCCACGTTCTGTGTTGTGCCAAAGCAGGCTTCCTTTGTTGGGCATTTCGCTTTGCTGCAAGGGACTATGCGAAAAGAGTACTGTAACTTCTTACCCCACTACACGTATGGCTCGGGGTCGAAAGACTTTCTATTCCCTGATACCATGTGTATCATGGTAAGCATGCAGGGTGAGCACTACAATATAGAGGGGCGAATCACCTATATGGGGACGGTATATGTGATGCAAGCCACCGATATTGCAGGTCTTGACCAGCGTTGGGGCTATGAACCTACCGAGAAGAAGACCTTCAACGAGGTCTATACAGAGTTTATCGGGTTTGATGATATTGAGCAATTCCATGAGGTGCAGATAACACTTGACAACCAAAAGACCTTTATGCAAATCACATTCTTCACAAACACTGCCTTGTCGGCTGGGACTTATCCTGTCGATTTCTCGTTCAAAGAGGGTACTGTGGCGGCTTCGAAGGGGTATAATGTGACTTATCAGAACGATGAGACCTCGTATATGGGCGTGTACGAGGAGAGCGGTACGGATTGGAAGGACACCTACTATTTTGACAGTGGTATGGTGAAAGTGTCTTATCCTACAGACAGCACTATCTCTATCATAGGTGATGTGAAGACGCACTATGGCTCGAACATACACTTCTCGTACGGTGGTAAGTACGATTTCCAAGGGTATTCAGAAGAGAGTACGGAGAAATAGGGGACTTGTCGTACGCTTCACTCCCCGGTAGGCACAGCGTAGTCAGTTGAGCCTGACGAACAGTAACGACGCGGAGGCACGTCGTTACTGTGGTCTGCACAGTTCAATGGTCTGCATACTAAGGTCGTCTTGACAGAGAGGACGGTATGAGATGTTAGAAGTTTAGTGCGAGTCCGATGCCGTTGGGGTTAGCCTGTATGCTCCAGTAGGGTTGGCATTGTGCGCTTGATGCGCTCAGTACGTTATAGATATCTACACTCTTGTGCATCTTGGCATATCCGACAGCTAAGCAAGGTATGCTTGCAATCTCGAGGCACCCTGCTGTTATTGCAAAGATGTAGTTAAGAGTAGTATAATAAGCTCCTCTATTTGCTATTACAATACCCATAACATTTCCAATGTCTAATCCTAATCCTGCACTAAAAAATGCCCATCCTACCATAGCAGTGTAATGCCCGCTTTTGGCTTTTTGGTAGGCCGGTTGGCATTTGTCTTGAAGAAATCGGCAATACTCCTCTTTGTTCATACTTTGTCCGTTATAGAAGTATGTGTTTCCTGTGCGAGTTATGAACAAGTTCTCAGAGTTGTTAGTCAGGTGATTATCCTGTTGTATAACTACGCTTTGTTTCTTTGAGGTAAAAATATCCTCGCTTCCGTTTGCGTAGCGGATAGAAGAGATGTTGTCGGGTCGAATGGAGTATAGCGGTCCGGATAGGTTACTCCAGCGGTGGTAAGTGACATTCTCTTCGCTGATAGTTTCGACCTTGGCGATGATAGAGTCGCCTGCTGTTGTGTAGATGACATCTTGGGCGATTAGTGTTGAGAAACAGGTAAACGCACAGATTAGAGTAAATAATTTTCTCATAAGCACGATATTGTTTAGTTAATTAGAGAGTTATTGTGGTCACAACTGAAAGCGTCATCTCTATATAGACATAGAGATGCAACTTTAGAATTATTCTGTGATGGCAAGAGACGCAGGTATAGTGCAGTGCAGATAACCTGTGCTCTTAAGTTCACATTAGAAGTGCAACAAATGCTTTTTCTGTTTAGTGTATGATATA
>CAVKDW010000099.1:0-5336 GCA_963655075.1 Muribaculaceae bacterium
CTGTCAAGCGTGCGTTGCAGCGTTTGGTACTGAACGAACTGAGCAAGCAAATCATTGCCGGCCGTGTGGACAACAAGCGCCCCGTAATAGTAGAACTCCGCGACGGAGAACTACACTTCAAGAACTGAGAACCCCTACATAATAACAACACGCCCCTGCTTGGCTATGCGACCCAGCAGGGGCATATCATATCACGCTACCACTTCTTCATCACTATCCAGATAATGATCGGAGCACCAAACAAAGCACTCATCGTTGATATGGGCAATGGATAGGTCCATATATTACACAGCACATCACATACCAACAACAAGTCTGCACCCACCAACGCAGACATAGGAACCGTCAATCGATGGTTACTCGTTCCCAACAGACCACGGGCAATATGCGGAACGGCAACGCCCACAAAGGCTATGGGACCACAAAAAGCAGTCACCCCTCCCGCCAACAAACCTGTCGCCAATACCAATAACAGACGAACACGTTCGATGTTTATGCCCAACCCACGCGCATAATCTTCTCCTAACAACAGACCATTCAAAGGCTTCAGCAGTAGCAATACCAGCACAAAACCAACTAACAATACACCTGCCAAGATAGGAACCTCATGCCAACCAACACCACTCAGACTACCTAATGTCCAGACAATAAACACCTTCAAAGCATCAGGATTAGCAAAATTCTGTAGCAAGTTAACCAATGCACCTGCTATACTGCCTATCATCATTCCTACTATCAGCAGACTCACATTGCTACGCACACGCTTCGCAACAACCATCACCAATAACAGCACCAACGTACTACCCACTATAGCAGACATAGCCAAGCCTAACGGACTCACACCCATCATCCCCAACAGTGCCGTCGAGCATAACGTCAGAAAAGCAACACCCAAACTGGCGCCACTGCTGACACCCAAGATGTACGGACCAGCCAACGGATTACGAAACAACGTCTGCATCATCAGACCGGCTACAGACAATGCCGCACCCGCCAACAACGCAGTCAAAGCCTTAGGCAAACGGAGTTGTAACAGTATCTGAGTGTGTATTGGGGATAGATGCCTCCACGCCAAAGGAGATATCCATATCGAACCGCAACACATATCCAATATGACCAGTAGTAGTAACAACACCAACAGCCCGGCAAAAAAGCCAAAACAACACTGGCGACTATGTACTGAACAATTATCCATACACCCCGCAAAGTTAGCCGATTTCTTGCATATACACAAAAATAGCAGTAATTTTGCCGCCCGAACGAACATATAACAAACATGTCAGTACATACTCTCAACACACGCATGACGACCACACGCCTGCAACAAATGAAACAACAAGGCGACAAGATAACTATGCTCACGAGTTATGACTATACACTCGCCAAGATAGTGGACGAAGCAGGGATAGACATGATCCTGGTCGGAGATAGTGCCAGTAACATCGTATGCGGTAATCAATATACCTTACCCATCACCGTGGATGAGATGATATTCTTAACACGAGGTGTCGTGCGAGCAGCACAACACTGCCTCGTTGTCATAGATATGCCTTTCGGCTCCTATCAGATCAGCGAAGAAGATGCCGTGCGAAATGCTATACGAATGATAAAAGAGAGCGGAGCTGATGCCGTCAAACTCGAAGGAGGAGAGGCTGTCATACCCATCGTCAAACATCTCACACAGATTGGCGTACCCGTCATGGGACACCTCGGACTAACACCACAATCCGTCAACCAGTTCGGTGGATATGGACTGCGAGCAAAAGAGGAGGCTGAAGCGAACAAACTTATCCAGGACGCTATTGCACTAAACCAAGCAGGATGTTTCGCTATAGTATTGGAGAAGATACCCGCTGCGCTGGCACAGCAGGTAACGGGACAAGTGACATGCCCTACTATCGGTATTGGGGCTGGAGGATACACTGATGGACAAGTGCTCGTGCTACAAGACATGTTAGGACTCAACAAAGGCTTCAAACCTAAGTTTCTACGACATTTCGCTGAACTCGGGGAAGCAGTCACTGGGGCTGTCACTGACTACATCAACGCAGTACACGACAGCACTTTCCCAAATGCTGATGAGAGTTACTAAACGAGAGTTACTTAAAGTACCTACACACTATCTCAACCGCGACACACCTATTCCCTATTCCAAGCGTCGCGAGAAGAATAGACGAGAGGTGTCTTGCTCCGTAGGATGACTGACATTCCATAGTATCTGCTGTAGATCACCCAATATCAACTCCGGGTGTACTACACCCGTTTCCCAAAAGTCATTCGCACCGGAAGGCAATGTGCGACGATAGAAATTATATACTTGTCCCGTCTGATAAGCCTTGAACCACGTGTGTTTCTCATCCATCTTGGACAACTCATCCAAACTGCCGGCACTACTTCCTACCCACACATCAGCATCTGCGAAAGACTGCAATGCCTGTTCCATACTCAACGGTAAAGATGACGCAGACATGTTATCCATGTAGGCATACTGCGCACCTGCATCACGGAACAAAAGACCCATATACGTATTACCCGTAGGTACATACCAAGTGCCGCGGAACGATTGCCCGGACATAATAGACACATCACCTCTCTTCCTTTCTCCCACAGACGTGTGATAAGCATCCGACACGGTTGCATAGATACTATCCGCACGCTCTAAACAACCAAAACAGGCTCCGAAAAAACGAATCCACTCGGCACGTGCCAACGGGGTCCGCTCCGTCCACTCATTACAGTACAACACAGGAATGCCTAACGATGCTATCTGAGCCGTAGAAACATCCCCTTCCGCATAGGTCGAGACGATGATAGCATCAGGAGCCGATAACAAGATAGCCTCCAAGTTAGGCTTCATATCATCACCAAAATCCACAAGACGTTCACGATCCGATGCCGTCAGGTTATACACCCTGTCCGGACGACAGGTGCCTACCAACCTATCCATCAACCCCAACTCACGCAGAAAACCGATATGCGTAGCTGAAGTGCAGGCAATACGCTCATAGGGAACAGTCATAGCATAAAGCCCCATCACTACACCCTCTTTCCAAGGAGAATATACCGTCACCACCGTCGTATCATCCGACTGAGCAATACGAAACCCTACAGCATGCTCCTCCGACGAAACAGAACGGCAAGAAACAAAAACAAAGGATAGCAAACATCCATACAATAGCAATAACGCAACACGAGAGATCTTCATAATAGTCTTAACGAATAAAACGCAGCAAAAGTATAACTATTTTTGGTTATCTCAAAACAAACGACTAACTTTGCAGGCTTTTTCGTACAATAGTACTTATTATTCCGGCATAGGTGGGATTACGTACGACTAATAACAACAGACAATGGAAGCAAAATACAACCCTACAGACATCGAAGCACGCTGGTATCAATACTGGCTGGACAATAAACTCTTCCACAGCGAACCCGACGGCAGACAGCCATTTACAGTTGTCATTCCACCGCCCAACGTGACGGGTGTTCTCCACATGGGGCACGTGCTGAATGAAACGATCCAAGACATCTTGGTACGTCGTGCCCGCTTGGAGGGGAAAAATGCCTGCTGGGTACCCGGTACAGACCATGCATCGATTGCTACAGAGGCGAAGGTCATCAAACGCCTCAAGGAGCAGGGCATCAACAAGTCAGACCTTACCCGTGAGCAGTTTCTGAAATATGCATGGGATTGGACAGACGAACACGGAGGTATCATCCTCAAGCAGTTGCGTAAACTCGGCTGTTCCTGCGACTGGAACAGAACCTCTTTCACCATGGATGAGACACGTTCTAAAGCCGTTATCTCCGTCTTCTGCGACTTATACAACAAAGGTCTTATCTACCGTGGTTTGCGTATGGTCAATTGGGACCCGGAGAGACAGACGGCTCTCTCCGATGAAGAGGTCATCTATCATGACGAGCATAGTCACCTGTTCTATCTCAAGTACCGAGTAGTAGAACCCATTAACGAATACGACATACAAGAAGGAGACCTCGTACACAAAGACGAGCTGGGCTACTACGCTGTTATTGCCACCACACGCCCAGAGACCATCATGGGAGATGTCGCCGTATGTATCAACCCAAAAGACGAGAAGAACCACTGGCTACGTGGTAAGCATGTCATCGTGCCGCTCGTAGGTCGTGAGATACCTATCATCGAAGACCGTTACGTGGAGATAGGTTTCGGTACAGGCTGCCTGAAAGTGACACCGGCACACGATGTCAACGACTACGCATTGGGACAAAAATACAACCTCGAAGCTATTGACATCTTCACGCCTAATGCACATATCAGTGAGGCCGCAGGCATATACGTCGGCATGGATCGTTTCGACTGCCGTAAGCAGATAACCGCAGACCTACAAGCCGCAGGACTAATAGAGAAGATAGAAGACTATGACAACAAGGTGGGCTATTCCGAGCGCACCAACGTACCTATCGAACCACGTCTCAGCCTGCAGTGGTTCATACGTATGCAACACTTCGCAGACATAGCACTGCCGCCTGTGATGAACGATGACATCGTTTTCTATCCCACCAAGTATAAGAACACCTACCGCAACTGGTTGGAGAACATCAAGGACTGGTGTATCTCACGCCAACTATGGTGGGGACACCGCATACCCGCCTACTACGTGCAGTCGATTCTCGCTGCTACGGGCGCAGAGGCCTATCCGGAGGATAAGATTATCGTAGCCGAGACGCTCGAGAAAGCACAGCAGAAAGCCGCTGCACTCGGGCTGCAAGGCGAAGAATTGGTGCAAGATGAAGGTGCATTGGACACATGGTTCTCGTCATGGCTGTGGCCTATCAGCCTGTTCAACGGCATCGAAGATCCAAATAACAAAGAGATACAGTACTACTACCCTACCGCTGACCTCGTGACAGGACCAGATATCATCTTCTTCTGGGTAGCACGTATGATTATGGCAGGCTACGAGTACATGGGCAAGATGCCGTTCAAGCATGTCTACTTCACAGGCATCGTCCGCGACAAGATAGGCAGGAAGATGTCGAAGTCACTCGGTAACAGTCCTGACCCCTTGGACTTGATTGAACGTTTCGGTGCAGACGGTGTGCGTATGGGTATGATGCTCTGCGCACCGGCAGGCAACGATATTCTCTTTGATGAGAGCCTCTGCGAGCAGGGACGTAACTTCAACAACAAAATTTGGAACTGTTTCCGCTTAGTCAAGGGTTGGGAAGTAGCAGACAAGCCGCAGGGCGACAACGAGCGTATTGCCGTCCGTTGGTTCAGTTCACTGCTCTCCAACACCGCAGCCGAGATAGCCGACCTATTCAAGAAATACCGCTTGAGCGAGGCACTGATG
>CAVKDW010000100.1:0-5282 GCA_963655075.1 Muribaculaceae bacterium
GCACTATACAGTCTTCGGGTATATCAAGTCCTATGAAGGCCCGTACGAACTCACTGCCCCATTGTTTGACTTCCGGAATACCGGTGATGACAGGATAATGCGCAGCACATCCTTGCAACAATGCCTGATGTTCAGCCTCGATACCTACCATCTCGGAAGGTAGTCCCGGTTCGCCTAATTCCATGTGAATAAACTCTTCGCCTGTGGCTCGTTCGATGTCTTTGATTACACCTACGAGTTGACGGATTGAGGCACACCCCAGTTCGTGTGCGTTACGCAGACCAAAGTCCATACAAGTCTGGTCAACTAATTGCTTATCTAATGGAAACATAAGGTATTGTTTTGGTATTAAGATATTCAGTTATGTTTTGAGTTGCGGTAGCCTGCTTCGATAGCGGCTATGTTGCTTTGTACGACAGTCTCTCCTTTGCGGGCAAAGACTCGTTGTACTCCTGCAATCATCTTGTCATGGTCGATATCGAGCATAGGTATGGCTGCACCAAGGAGTACCATGTTGGCTGCTTGTGCAGGAGCACCTGCTTCTTTGGCCAATGCATCCACGTCAAGGAGAACATGATGAGGTATCGTCTTGATATGTTTTATGACCTCGTTGATATCCGGGTAGTTAGGTATATTGACGAAGGGGACAGATGATGTCACTATCCATCCGTCGGGTTTGAGATATGGCAGGTAGCGTAGTGCTTCCATCGGCTCAAGTGATATGATGAGGTCTGCACCGCCCTTGGGTATAAGATCGGAGTGTATCGGTTCGGAAGAGAGACGCAGGTTAGACTGTACGTCTCCACCTCGTTGGCTCATTCCGTGTACCTCTGCTTGTTTGAGGTAAAGTCCTTCAGCGAGTGCTGCTTCACCAATGACTGTTGCGATGGAGAGGATACCTTGTCCGCCCACACCTGCGAGGATAATATCTTTTTTCATGTTGTTTCGTTGATTTAATGGTTTACTTTTTTGCTGCTTTCAGATGTCGTTTGAGTGTTTGTATGCACTCACGGCGTGCTATAAGAACTGATGTACCCGGGTAGTCAATCTCTTCGCGCAGTACCTGTTTGATTTCGTCCATATTCTTAGGCAATGGAACCACGACACGCACATGCTCCGGTTGTACTCCGAGTCCGCAGCATATCTGTTCAAGTCGTCCTGTACCGGCGGAGTCTTGTCCGCCTGTCATACCTGTGGTGAGGTTGTCGGAGATAAGTATCACGACATTGGCATTGCTATTGACACAGTCAAGCAGTCCTGTCATCCCTGAGTGTGTGAAGGTGGAGTCTCCTATGACGGCTATGGCCGGGTGTTGTCCTGCATCTGCTGCTCCCTTAGCCATTGTGACGGAGGCACCCATCTCTACGCAAGCGTGTATGGCATGGAAAGGAGAGAGTGCTCCTAAAGTGTAGCAACCGATGTCTCCGAAGATACGCGGTTGCGGGTACTCGCGTGCTACCTCGTTGAGTGCTGCGTATACGTCGCGGTGTCCGCATCCCTGGCATAGTGCGGGTGGACGACTAACCACTATGTCGTCGGCTTTGCGTGTAGGTAGTGCTTCCAAGCACAGTGCTTTGCGTACGGAGTCGGGGTTAAGTTCTCCCATACGGGGTAAGTCTTCTGTGAGTCTGCCACGGATAGTAACGTAGGAAGGTATGAGTCCGTGTAGTAGTTCCTCTACTATAGGCTGTCCCTCTTCCATCACAAGGATGTCTTTTGCTCCGTCTTTGACCATCTGGTTGATGAGTTTGACGGGCAGTGGGTATTGGGTTATCTTTAGTATTGAGCAACCTTGTTTGCCGTCGTAGTTCTCCATGAGGTAGTTGTATGCTATACCTGTTGTCAGGATAGCTTTCTCGGGATGTGTGCCACGAGTATAGGTGTTATATGCCGACGTCTCACTCTCTTTGATGAAAGTAGGTTGTGCCGCTACCAGTTCGGCGTAGTTTTTCTTAGCGAAGGCGGGGAGTAGTATGAAATGCTGCACGTTCGCGGGTATAGACATCGTGTTTTGTTTCGGTTGTTCGTCGGATGTCTCAACGACAGCACGACTGTGTGCCATACGCGTAGTGACGCGTAGGAGGATAGGTGTCTTGAGTTGTTCAGACATGGCAAAAGCGGTTTGTGTCATGTCGTATGCCTCTTGTTGGTTGGAAGGTTCGAAACATGGTATCATGGCGAACTTAGCATAGAAGCGGCTGTCTTGTTCGTTCTGTGAAGAGTGCATGGAAGGGTCGTCTGCTGCGAGTACGACAAGTCCCCCATTGACGCCTGTGATAGCAGCATTCATAAAGGCGTCGGCACAGACGTTCATGCCGACATGTTTCATACATACGAGTGCGCGTTTGCCCATGTAAGACATGCCGAGTGCGGCTTCCATAGCCGTCTTCTCGTTAGTAGCCCATCGGCAGAAGATAGGGTCGGTTGTGTCTCCTGTTTTCTGTTTGCGAGCCTCGTAGAGTTGTATGTACTCTGTGATCTCAGTGGACGGTGTACCCGGATAGGCATAGACACCGCTTAGTCCTGCATCGATAGCGCCTTGCGCTATGGCTTCATCGCCTAAAAGAAGGTGTTTCATTGATTAGATTTTTGTAGGTATTAATTATCTCTCGTTCGTTGTTTTGCACTTGCACCATGTCATGACTAATCGAACTTATGAGTAGATCAGCATAGATGGTATGTAATACCTTTGTCGTTTGTCATGGTGGTAGTCAACAATTCGCATGCAAAGGTAATGATATTTGCGCATTATTACAAGTATTTTCTCGAAAAAAACTCATTCTACTTTGTATTATTTCGTAGCTATTTGCCAATTATTCAGCATTGTTATCGACATGTTGCCTATTACACTATGGGTATTTTGTGATTTTTGAATGTGTTTTATGTCATTTTGTTACTATTCGATTCTGTAGTTACATTCAAGTCTAATGGGACTAATAGGACTAATTGGGCGAATGGAAGCCCCGTTCATTAGTTGAATCAACAAGAGAGGCTGTCTATGTGTGGTAGGCAGCCTCTTGAGAATGTATGTTCCCTGAAAGTGAGAACTGTGGTTACTCTTGCATGAGTAGTTCCATCATGGTGCAAGCGGACTTAGCGACAGGTGAGCCTGGTCCGAAAATAGCGGCGACTCCTGCTTTGTACAGGAAGTCATAGTCCTGTGCAGGGATAACACCTCCTGCGATGACCATGATATCCGGGCGTCCGAGTTTTTTCAGTTCGGCTATCACTTGTGGGATGAGTGTCTTGTGTCCTGCTGCCAGCGAACTGACGCCGAGGATATGCACATCGTTCTCTACTGCCTGTTTAGCAGCCTCTTCCGGTGTTTGGAACAATGGTCCCATATCCACATCGAAGCCGCAATCGGCATAGCCTGTTGCTACTACTTTCGCACCACGGTCGTGCCCATCCTGTCCCATCTTAGCGATCATGATACGAGGTTGACGTCCTTCTTTCTTAGCGAAGGCTGCAGTGAGTTCTTTAGCACGGTTGAAGTCACTGTCGTTTTTTGTTCCTGCTGCGTACACTCCTGAAATTGTTCTAATGGTTGCTTTATATCGTCCTACTACTTTCTCGCATGCGTCGGATATCTCACCGAGTGAAGCGCGCAGTCCTGCGGCTTTGACAGCGAGTGCGAGGAGGTTGTTGGAGCATTTCTTTCCGTCAGCCCACTCCTGAACGGTAGCGGTGATTTCTGCCAGAGCCTCTTGTACGGCTTTCTCGTCGCGGTTAGCACGCAACTCTTTGAGTCGAGCCACCTGTTCCTCGCGCACGGCAGTGTTATCAATCTCGAGGATATCGATTGGGTCTTCATGGTCAAGTCGGTATTCATTGACACCGATGATCTTCTGCGTGCCTGAGTCGATACGTGCCTGTGTGCGAGCAGCAGCTTCTTCGATACGCATCTTAGGGATACCTGTCTCGATAGCGGCAGCCATACCTCCGAGTTTCTCGATTTCCTGGATATGTTCCCAAGCCTTGTCCATGATCTCTTGTGTGAGCGATTCTACGTAGTAGGAACCGCCCCATGGGTCTATCTCCTTGCAGACTTTGGTCTCCTCTTGTATGTAAATCTGTGTGTTACGCGCAATACGAGCCGAGAAGTCGGTAGGCAGTGCGATAGCCTCGTCAAGAGCGTTGGTGTGGAGTGACTGGGTATGTCCCAATGCGGCACCCATTGCCTCGATACAGGTACGTCCCACGTTGTTGAATGGGTCCTGCTCTGTGAGCGACCAACCGGATGTCTGGCAGTGGGTACGCAGTGCCATAGACTTGGGGTTCTTGGCACCAAAGGACTTCACTATCTTCGCCCACAGCATACGAGCCGCACGCATCTTAGCGATCTCCATGAAGTGGTTCATGCCGATAGCCCAGAAGAAAGACAGACGTGGTGCGAAAGTATCGACATCCATGCCCGCATTGATACCCGCGCGAAGGTATTCCATACCATCGGAGAGGGTGTATGCCAACTCGATGTCTGCCGTGGCACCCGCCTCTTGCATGTGGTAGCCAGAGATAGAGATGGAGTTGAACTTAGGCATCTTTTGTGATGTGTACTCAAAGATGTCGGCGATGATCTTCATCGAGAACTTAGGCGGATAAATATAAGTATTTCGCACCATGAACTCCTTGAGGATATCGTTTTGGATGGTACCTGCCATCTCTTCGAGTTTGGCTCCCTGTTCCAGACCTGCGTTGATATAGAATGCCAGGACGGGTAGTACGGCACCGTTCATAGTCATAGAGACGGACATCTTGTTCAATGGTATTCCTGCGAAGAGTACTTTCATATCCTCGAGTGAGCATATACTCACGCCTGCTTTTCCGACATCGCCTACGACACGCATGTTGTCGGCATTGTAGCCACGGTGTGTCGGCAGGTCGAAGGCTACGGACAGACCTTTCTGTCCGCTGGCGAGGTTACGACGGTAGAAAGCGTTTGACTCTTCAGCAGTGGAGAAGCCTGCGTACTGGCGGATAGTCCAAGGGCGCAGTGGGTACATAGCGCTATAGGGACCACGCAGGAATGGCGGGATACCTGACACGTAGTCAAGGTGTTCCATGCCCTCGAGGTCTTCTTTGGTATAGATAGGCTTGACGTCTATCAGTTCCGGTGTCTGCCAATTGGCTTCATTGGCTCCTTCTACATGGGAAGCAGGAACCTTATTGATGTCAATGTCTTTGAAATTCGGTTGCATAATTTTATGGAATAAAGAATAAAGAATATAGAGTAAGGACTATTTCGTTGCGTCTGCACTTATATACTGGCGAAAGGAATACAC
>CAVKDW010000101.1:0-5208 GCA_963655075.1 Muribaculaceae bacterium
CTTATACACATTAGAGAGAGAAGTAATATATATGTTATTTTTTTCATAATGGTTGATAATAAACTCCATAGCAATACTTATCTACTTTTCCTTCTTCTATTATTTCATTCAGGGCTTTAACTACATCTTCGATAGTTATTTGCTTAGAGGAGAGACCATGGAAATGCAACGTAGATTTACCAGTCAGTTTGACTAATGTTTTTTCGCTAATGTCTAAATGTTCCTTGAATGTTATTAGGTGAATAGGCACAGTGTCAGGGTCTACAGAATAAAAATCTTTCCAGTCAATGTCTAAAAACTGTGCATATTGCTCAATGCAAGCAAACGGATAGCAAATATAATAGCCATCTTTCAAGGCGATAAACCTACTCTCTGCTGATACGAGTTCGTCAATGGTATATGAATCTCCCACCAAGAATCCTGTGGCTCGGTTTTCTTCTCCCTCTCCAAAAATTGGAGTATTTGGACTCAATTTTGGACTTAATAATATGCGATAGTTAGTACCATATGTGTAGTAACTACCCCTACCAAACCCATTTGTACGAACTAACACCTTGTTCAGTAAACTATCATGTGCCGGTTTGAAAATATACATATGCCCTCCCGAAGGGTCATTAGCTATTAAATCCTCATGTTTACAACTTGTACAAAGTGCTACACAGAGCATAACAAATAATATAAATCGTTTCATATCTTTATTTCTTTAGTTGTTCCACTTGTTGCTGTAAGTTTTGGATGGCTTGTCCTTGTTGGATGATAAAGCATCAGTTCTTCACGATGGTTTCTGATACCACCCTGCCGTCAGTCATATATTTCTGCACAACATAAAATCCATTAGGCAATAACGAAAGGTCTATGTCGGCACCTTGACTTCTTCGCAGAAGTTGTCCGCTGCTTGTATAAATGGAGATAGATAATATATCTGTCTCATTGTTACTTCCTGTATTGTTAACGGTCTTATTTGCGGGTATCTGTGATATTTCCTGTGTGATTTTGTATGGTGCAGAGGCACGATGAGGACTATTACATAATGTATCGTTAATCATAATGTGGACATCACTCCCCGCTTTAGCATAGAATCCTTTTTTTATATGCACCTTGTTTCCTGCTTTCACTAATAGATGCCCCCCTTTATCTATTGTTATTGAATTGTTATTTGAACAGAGTATCACATCATTAGTGGAAAAATAAGTTCGATTATTATTAGCCGCAATGTTAATGGAGGAACCCAATGAAATGTTGTTAGCGCGAAGATTACAATTCGGATACAACTCCACAAGGAATATCTGCCCGTTTTTAAAGCCATTGAATGTGAGATTACAATAATGCAATGTAGAAGAATAAGCATAATCTTCGCCCCAACCCCAGTGAATATGAAACTGGATATTACCATTAAATAACCTGTAACCATCAACTACAAAACTATGACCTTGGAATATGGTCGCCTTATGTGCTTGTACAATGACAGGACGTCCACGGTTTATTTCGCCGACTAACATAGACGAAATATCTACATCTTCCCAGTCATATACCAGATTTGAATGATAGCCGAAAACTTCTCTCATTGCATCATGAATCTCGGTTGCTACGGTTGCAGAGCCGCTGCATGTATAAGCGGTTGTTGCCGCTTGACCACAACTTCTGAATAAATGAGCGACAGCATCAACCAAGTACATATCCGTATTGTCGTTTATAGATGTTGGCATATTGTCCCAGTCATAGTGATATGTTACATTATGAACTCCGCCAATAGTGGCGTGGTCCGGCCATTGCCAATACCGCATGATTTTTGCCATTGCTACAGGACCACAGCCTACTGGAACCTTTCCACACATATCCCTGCATGTGGCGATGTCTGGGCTATATTTATTGTATGTCTTATTAGGATTTTGTGAAAGACCATTGTTGCAAAATTGTTTCCACATATCATCTCCTATTAGATTTTTGGTTGTATACAATAAAGTAGATGTTTGCGTATCATAATTTGCAGTGGCTGATTTGGAGGTGTTATTACGTGTTGAATCAATGGCATTTATATGGTTTTCCAAGATACATAACAATGCAGGAGGCAGTATCTCCTCATCGTACGTGAAAGTGCCGCTATCCCCGTGGGCAATAATGGTAGGATATGCTTTCTCATTGGAAAGAATGACCCAACCATTAGAGCCTTCGGTATTGACAATATACATATAATCTTTACTGTCGCGGGATATGGGCTCTATGGATGCTATTTGTTTTATGGTTTGGCTCTGGCTACTGTCTGTCCCTATTATATGTTGTGGATTTTGGTTGAAGAAAGAATATGCAATGTGCTCAATCTCTGCCATCTGGTATTCCTGTGCCTGTATGATTTCGTATAGACATAGGAAGAATAAAATATAATATATTCGTCTCATAGTAGTACAAATTTATTTGTGCTTAATAAGATGCAACATAACAATGTTTCTCTATCGTATTGGTTTCTATGAGTTTGTTCAGAGTTTCCACCACATCGTCAATCGTTATCATATCCCTTTTCAGCCCTCTGAAATGCATAGTGGATTTTTTGGTTAATCGCACCAATTCGTCTTCATGAATCGCATAACCGTTGGTATATGGATCGGTGGAGTACACCTCTATGGTGTCTATATCCATTGTCAGCAAATCTTTCCACGCTACATTCATATAGGTTCCGCCTACTAACGCCATAAAAGGGTAACAAATATAATACCCACCCTTGAGTGCAATAAATTTGGGTGAACTAACCAAGTCTTCTATCGAATAGAACTCTCCTATCTTGAAATCAAATGTAGACGATGTCCCAAGATAACCTGTTTCTCCGAACAACGGTTGTCCCTTCAAGTTTTTTGGGTATAAAGGAATCCAAAATTTTTCTCCCCAAGAATATGCATACCCTAAATCTAACATCCATGGCATCGGAGACCCTTTGCAGAGTATGGCTTTGTTTATCAGACACGTGTCTGTAAATTGAAAGAAAGCAATGGAACCTCCCCCGTAGTCATACACTACGCCTGTTACATCAGGATGCCTGCAACCATAAAATAATATGGCACACAACATCGCAATAACAATATAAATACGTTTCATAGCACTACTTTTAACGGTTAATACTTCACAATAGTTTCTGGTATCACACTGCCGTTGGTCATGTGCTTTTGCAAGACATAGAAGCCACTCGGCAGGGATGAGAGGTTTGTATCGGCACCATAGATAGTTTGGAGTAATTGCCCGCTGACATTGTACACCATAGTATATTCTACTGTTGCGTATATGTGGCTTTGCGTGGAAGGACTATCTGCTTGTAAATCATAGTCTTCGTTATATTCTTGTCCATTGTCTGTTTCTGTTGCATGGTACCTTGCCCGTTGCCGCGTGTGAAGTTCCAAACAGGAAGTTCTAATAGATAGCCGTACATTGCTGCCTAATCGTGCCAATGTGCCTGGTAACAATCGTATTTGATTACCTGCTTCCAGAATCACATGACCACCATCCTCAACTACAAATGCACTATTAACATTAATATTGTTATTTGCATATCGATTGAGCGTCTGTGCTCCCGATATTATAGTAGAAGTTGTAATATCAACATTATCAGAAGCAGAAGAACAGTTGGGGTAAATCTGGGTAATAAAGGAGCGGTCCTTATTGTATTCATTAAAATTGAGATTATAATACCCATCAGAATATGCCCCCCATCCAAAATTGATATGCAATGTAATTTCGTTAGTCCCATCAGACCGCGTTTTGTACTGATAGCCATCAATTATAAAAGTGTGTGCTTGAACTTGACCATCTTCATATTTTGATGCCTGACAGATTACTGGTCTTTTTGCATCAATTTCTCCTATCAATTCTGAGGATAATTCTCTCCATGTATATGCTCTAAAGACGTTATCTACAGTATGATAGCCGAACGCGTTTTGTAGTGCACTTTTTATTTGATATACTGTTGCAGAAGACCCCGATGCTGTATAAGCAGTATTGGTATTGATTCCGCAATGTCGCAGTAATTTGGCAATAGCGTCCACCTTATACATTTCGGTTTCATCAGTAATGTAATTAGGCATATTATCCCAATCATACGATTGCATTGTACCTTGGATATTAGCACGATCCGGCCAATTCCAATACTTCATTATTTGCGCCATTGCTACTGCACCACACCCAGCATAGTATTTGCCACATGTTTTTGTCTGCCCCCACCATCTTGTAGGACAGAATTTATTATATACTTTCTCACAATTATGGCATGATGTATCGGAACAATTCCAATTATCACTCTGATCCCATTGAGTATCTAAAAGGGGTGTAGGTTCGTGAGTTGTTGATGAATCAGTTTTGTATGCTATCATTGGTTTATTAATAGCCATAGGATTATGAGAACGTGTGGAATCAATTGCATTCATATGTTGTTCCAATAGCAATCGTAACGCAGGAGGTGTATCAGAATTGTAACGAAAGGAGCCATAGTCTGAAAACCCTATTATGGTAGCAGGGTATCGCTTCTCATTAGATAAGACGACCCATCCTATATTATCCCTTGTATTGGCTACATAAAAGTACGTTGTATTATCCCTGCCAATTGCTTGTATAGAATCTACTTCTTTGTATAGTTGGGAGACTCCCGCCATACCGGCATCTTGTTTAGGTGTCCTATTCAAGATTTGCTCTGCGTAGAGATGAATTTCCGCTTGAGTGTACTCCTGTGCATAACATTTCAATACAACGCTAAGCATAATTACTATAAGTGCATGAAATGATGTTGTTTTCATAAGCATTTATCTTTTGTGTTACCGCTCAACCTTCGTTATCATATCCGAATACATAACAGTACAATGTTTGTCAAGTTCATTATGCTCTATTAGTTTATTGATAATATCTATAGCATCTTGTATTGAAACTTGCTCTTTTGATTTTTTCTGGAAATGGAATGTAGATTTACCAGTTAATTTGGCAAGTTTCTTTTCTGATATGATATATCGTTTGTTGTATGGAAAATATGGGGCAGGAATAACATTAATAGTATCAAAATTTACAGAAAGCAATTCTTCCCAGTTTACGTCCAAATAGACACCTTCTCGTTCCAATAAAGCAAACGGGTAACATATATAAAAACCATCATTTAGGGCAATGTATTTCCTCCCTTTGGTTAAATCATGTATATCAAAACTAGTACCGTTAAAAAAAATGCGTCCTCTAATATTACTA
>CAVKDW010000102.1:0-5149 GCA_963655075.1 Muribaculaceae bacterium
GCGGGTTGAGCAGAGTGGCATCAAACCTGTTCGCTGCCACTTTTAACCTCTCTGCTGCTGCCATGTCTGTCCATAAGGGATGCGCACGCATCTCTCTCGGAGTAATCGGAGGTTCTATCTGGAAACGTATATCCGCATTGTCCACGTCAAACGAGCCGTTATTATCGGTGGCAGACTTAGCCTGCGTGTTGTCCTTTACCACCCACACATTGCTTGGCATGTTCGTTCCGTCTTTCTCACTGCCGTCAATCATGTTTTGGAACTCCATGCCGTCTAACCCTTTTGCTATGCGGTTCTCAGCGATGTCGCCCGACACGCCGTTGCTCTCTTCTATCTCTACCTCAGGGTCAAGACCATTATCCCTACAATACTGCTCCGCCTCCGCACGCGTATTGAACTCCTGCATCCTGCCCTCCTCGTCGTAGATAGCGAACTTGGGCTGCTCATACACATTCTGCCACGACCTGCCGCCTGCATCGATGCTCTCGCTATTGCGCACATTCAAGAAGCAGGGCTGTATGCGCTCTTCTAACTCTTCAGCACTCAGTTCGTGGTCTGCACCCCTGCGGGCATAATGCTCTGCCACACGCCTGTCGTCCGTGAACCAATACCCTGCGTTCTCATAACGGCTGCGGAATACAAAAGAGTTGGCGTTCTGCGAACCTCTGTACACCACCAGCGGCTCTCCGTTCTCATCTAAGACTCTCGATGCGTTCTCCGTGTCGTTCTCCCAATCGCCGAACCAATCCTTGAAAGCCTGTGTGCGTGTCTGCGCCCATTGCTTCTCTGTCAGGTTGGTCGGCTTGCCGTTAGGCGCAAGCATATAAGTGCCATCGGCTTTCGCCTGCTCTGTTATGTCCTGCTCCTCTTCGGTGAGGTTTGCCTGCCCTGCAGCGACAAGACCCGCCTCCTGATTAACCTCACGGGTCGCACCATGACGACGCAACATCTCATTGTCTTTGTCGTTCAGACGGATGTCTGCATCGATAACAATGATGTTGCCGTCTTTATCTCGTAGCACATTCTCGTCGTGCAGGTCGCTTAGGTAAATATCTCCGTTGCTGTAAGTCCACGACCTTGGTTCTGTGAGTCTGAAACCGAGTTTTTCCACATACTCCTGTATCTCTTTTTCCGTTACCCGCTCGCCTTTGACAAAAGGCTGCTCTGCGATAATACAGAAATTACCATCGCTGTCCCTACCGAAACCGAGTACCTCAAGGGCGGTCTCTGGGAACAAAGTGTTGTGTAATGTGATGCGGTCGAGTGCAAGTTGCGGAGATACATAGTAGTCAAGACGGATAGACTTGACCGCTTTACCTGTAGATGGGTCAAAATATACGACAGCCTCTCCGCCTTCCGCTATAGGCTTGCCATATTGCTCTGACAGTTGCCGGTCGGCATTGTCATACCAACAGCCGTCCTGCTTGCTCCACTCTTCTATTCGCTTTTCTTGCGCCGCTCCGAGTTGGCGTTCTCTTTTGAAGTCGTCCCGCTCTTGATACGCAGGACTTGCGCTATTGCTTCTTCCCGCGAGTAAGGATGCAATAACATGTCTGCGACCGCCTTTTGTGAAGCCTCGCTGCTCTTGCGGTGAAAATCGTTCAAATAATAATCTTCCATTGCTTATATCATTGGCTAACTGTTCTACATTGTCGGGAGTAACATCTTCTATCGGTGTCCGTTTCATCGGTGCAAAGTTACTGCTATTTTCTGAATTGAGCAACATCTCTTTCTCTCCCAGCAGGTCGTACAGGCTCTTGTCTGCCACCTCTTCGAGGCTGCGGAAGCGTGTCAGTCCCAAGGAGTCACATACCCAGTCCCACAAGGTCTTCAACGCTTTCTGTATGCGGCTGACATACATATTGGCATCGACAGCCTTTCCGTCTGCCAACATGCTCTCCATCTCCTGTACCAACCTGTCTGCTCCACGAGTGCCGCTATAGCGTGACAACACCTCGCTGGCAATCATATCCTCATCGCCTCTGAGGTTGGCATAGTTGGCATCGTCAGCCACTCTGTCCCACAACTCTTTGTTCTGCTTGCATAGTCTCACAATCTGCACCCACGCTTTCCTGTTGCTGTTCTTCATAGCCTTTGCCCACAAGTGGGTGTACTCGTGGATAGGGGTGTTCGGGTTGATACCGTTATCCGTCAGCCATATCTCATTACCGACAGACCAGCCATACACCGTGCCTTCGGGAGTCTGCATAAACTCTACCCGCTCTTTTATCTGCAAGTCGCTCTCGTTGAAGATGACGTAGTTCTTTGTACCACCGGCACGACCGTCAGTCGTATATTGGGCAGGGTACTTGATACCCACATAGCCAAGACGATTCAAGAATCTGCTCGCTCCTTGTGCGCCAAGGCTGCTAAATACATTTGATAATTGTTCGTATATCTCTCTACCGGATGCTCCATTTCTTCCTGCATTTTCAGCCCAACCCAGCCACTCTACAAATCCGGAGTCGCTGTTGTCAGCACCTTGCTCTGTAAGCGTCTTTTTAATCCTGCCGAGCATCGCATCGAGTTCCCTGCCCTGATACTTTTTCTCATAATCGAGATAGTTGCTGCCGTTGTCATCGGGTATCTCAACGGTGTAGAGGTTGGTCGGGGTTATACTTGTTTCACTGTGTATGCCTTTCGCTTCTTCGGCAAGTGCCTTTAACTCCGCAAGACTCTTGTCATACAGTGACTGGTTAAACTGAAGTCCTACATTGGAAACACGGTCTTTGAGATGTTCTATCTCATAGTCGAGCATTTCTCTTGCTTCCGTTTCGCCTTTCTGCGCCCATAGATGAATAAAATTCTCCAAGACCGTGCGGTTGAAACGGCTCACATTCTCCGATAGTTTGGCAGCCAGTTGTTGCTCACTTAGTTCCTCTCCGTTGTATATAAACGTGGTTGTGCATTCCCGCCGTTGTTCTGCATACATTTCCCCTATACTCTCGACTTGGGTCACATACGTCCCCCATCCGTAGGCTTGTGCGCCCACGCCTGTTCCCATGAACGAGTGGTCGAAACGGTCAAACTTCGCTCCGCTGCCGTGATAGACAATCTGCGCCTCTGCCTCATTCCTCAAGTGTGCCATCATCCGCTCTACATCCGCCTGTGTGGCATGGCGTAGAGTGATACCTTTTATCTTGCCGAGTTTGTCCAACAGGATTCCGGTTGTTTCTCTCTGTGCCTCGGACTGTGCGTCTGTCCCGCGGAGATGTCCGTGTGTTGCCATGAATTGGGGTATGTCTATCCAATCGTTGTCTTGGCTGTCGGCGAAGTCAAAAGCGTCCCGCATATCACTTGCCCCCATCTCGGCACTTTGCTGCGCCCCTTTGCCAGACTTACCGCCTGCTTGTGCTGTGTATAACCCGCTGATACGGTTTGTCGTCTCGTCAATCAGTCTGCCTACCTCCTGCAGCCTCGCCTGCTGCTCTGCTGTGGCTTTGTCTCCCAACCTCATCAACTCATCCTCCTCTATATTCAGACGCTCCAACTGCTCACTGAGGGTGTTGATGTCCTCCACACTTGCCGTCTCTTGTCGGGCGGCACTGTCATACCAGCCGTACAACTTAGCCTCGCCAAGTTGGGCTTTTAACTTGTTGAGTTTGTCCTTGATATTGAGCAACTGACCATTGATAGCCCCGCGACGGAGTAACGCATTCTTCTCTTTTGAGTTGCGCCACTCTTTCTCTTGCGCCTCCAACTCTTTCTTCCGTGCCTCCAACTGCTCTATCTGCTGCTCATACAACGAGTAGTCTATCGTTGGCTTCTCTACAGCGGGTACTTCTTCTACAATGTGTGCTTCCTCTGTCTGCTCTCCCGCCACAGATGCCTCCTCTGTCTGTTCTGTCTTGGCAGCCGCTGCTTTCTTCTGTAGATGGGTCATCTTGTCAAGAGTCAGACCGCCCCATTGACGCTCCGCCTTGCGCAACTCCCCTTTGGTCTTGGCGTTCTTGACCAACTCCTCCCGCTCTTTCTGGTTGAGGTTGTGGTAGCCTTGCAGGTTGATAGTCCCTGCGTCTATCAGCCCTTTGCTCTGCGCCTCCTCTGCAATAGCCATCATCTGGACGACAGGGTTGCTCATGTTCTGCGCATCGACGTTCGTCTTGCTCAGCCTGTCCACCGTCACTTTGCCCTCCGGATACACGTCCAGCATCCACAGGTATCCCATACCTGCATCCTCTATGTTCTTGCGGAACTCCTGCTCTGTCTTTGGTTCTGTCATCAGCGCATTGAACAGGTCTATCGCCTCCTCTATGCGCTCCCGTGTGACCTGCTTCATGCCATAGGCTCTGTCCGTGTCATTCAGACGCACACCGTAATAGGCATCTATCATCTGGTACAACTGACCTATAGGAGAGCGTTTCTGACGCCCTTTGTATGTCTGGAAACCCATGGACAGGAACTGACCTAAGGTCACGGTCTCTCCTGTGTCGGTGTTGATATACACGGGCATAGTCATCGCTGCGTTCAGCGTCGGGTATTTCTTGCGCAACATAGCGGTGCGACCCTCCTTTTTCTCTGTGCCGGACAACCCCAGACGGGAGTAAGAGCCGTCCTTTTTCCGCTCGTACAACTCCGTGACAGGGACATTGATGGGTTTCTGTCCCGTGTAGTTCGTGGCAGGTACGTATTTTGTCCTGCTGCCAAACGACTCCTTTTCCACTATGCTCAACGCCAGCAATGGCACGTATTTGTCCCCCTGCTTGTGATACACTATCTGCTTCTCTATATTTGGTATATGCCACGATGCTCCACTCTCTGTCACCTTACCTACCTTCAGCCGCTTGCCTGTGTTCACATTATAGAACACCGCCTCTCCGTTCTCTATCGTCGCTCGTGCTATTTTCCATGCGGTGTTCTTGCTGCGCAACGCTACTATGTCATCGCTTGTGAGGTCTATAGGCTCTATGCCCCCCTCTGGAGCTGACTCCTCTTGTGCAACAGGTGCTGTGTCCTCTGGTGCTGTGTCCTCTGCCTCTTTCTGTTTCGCTAACTCATTATCTCGTGCGGCTTTCATGTCGTCATAGCCGGTCTCGCCTGTGTACTCCGGTACGGAGGCTATATCTACCGTGTACTGCGGGTTCTGTGCCTTAAACTCGATGGCTTCCTCTGCCGTAGCAGGGAATATACAAGCACCTACAGGGTGGTC
>CAVKDW010000103.1:0-4989 GCA_963655075.1 Muribaculaceae bacterium
GGTATATGCTTATTCTCTAATGGACGGATAGTCTTCGGGTGTATAATCTGTGCACCACTGTACGCCAACTCGACAGCATCGCCATAACTCAACTCGTCAATCTTGATAGTCTCCGCAACAAGTCTGGGATCCGCATTGAGTACACCGGGAACATCTTTCCATATCGTTACCGACTCTGCATCAAGTATATTCCCGACAAGAGCAGCCGAATAGTCACTACCCTCACGACCTAATGTCGTAGGGTGTCCATCCGAAGTGCCACCTATAAACCCTTGTGCAACAACTATCTTACGAACAGGAGTGTTTGCCCACTCCTTTTGTATATATTCGCACGACGCTGACATATCCACTTGTGCCTCACGATATGTATCATCAGTACGTAGCAACTGCGTCATATCCCATAGCACAGCGGGCATGTCACAATGCTGCAGATAAGATGCTACAATAAGAGTTGACAGCAACTCTCCCATGCTAACGATGGCATCATATGTCTGTTCATGAGAGGCAACCTGTTGCTTTACTTGCTTCAGGGTTCCCTTAACGAGGTCATACAACCTTTCCGGGAGAGACGCACTTAACCCCAAGTCCCGTATAATAGTCGAGTGATATGATAGAATATCGTTTACTCGCTGTATCTCTCCCTGCTCATCGCCAGCAGTTATCGCGCTGACCAAAGTTTCTAATGCATTCGTCGTTTTACCCATTGCAGAAACAACGACAACCAAGTCATCGTGCTCACGCGCAACAATCTGCTGTAGGTTCCTGACACCATCAGCGTCCCTAACCGATGCACCACCAAACTTATAGACTTTCACGACCAACTATAATGTAAACTTGCTATGCTATATTTGCCATCCTCATAGCCGTCACAGCACCCTCGACACCTTTGTTTCCTAATCTACCTCCGGCACGGTCTATGGCTTGCTGCTTGTTACGTGTTGTCAATACAGAGAATATGATGGGGCACACACCTTGTGCATTCAATAATGACACACCCTGAGTCACCGATTGACAGACATAATCAAAGTGAGGCGTTTCACCTTGTATCACACATCCTATGACAATAATCGCTTGGTACGCAGGAACAGAATGAACCAATCGTGCTGCAGCGTATGTCAACTCCACAGTACCTGGGACATGTTGCACAAAGATGTTATCCTCAACTACCCCACTCTTACGTAGCGTGTCTATGGCTCCTTGCGCCATGGCAAATGTGATGTCGCGATTCCAATCCGCCACTATAATTGCATAACGCTGACATCTTAGCACGTCAGCGTTAGGTAAATCGTTCACATCGTATTGTGATAAGTCTGTTGTCATACAAACGTGTGTAGCACTACTCAAATATATCAACCAATGAACACACTATATAAATATACTACTCAGACAGAGCAATATACTTCTCTATATCTTGTGCCTCGTTAGACATAGGATAATCCGACTTGATAGCACGAAAAGCCTTGAGAGCGGATTTCTTGTCACCTAATTCCAAATAAACCAATCCTGCTTTCTTGAGACTCATAGGGGCTATAAGTTCATTACCCGACTTGGCTGCCGACTCAAAAGCCTTTACAGCATGGTCATACTCCTCCATCTGAACATATGCATCGCCAAGTAACTGCTCGGCAGCAGGAGCAATGTTTAGATCCTTTGCAGAGAATTTCTTAAGATACTTGGCAGCGTCTTCATATTGTCCCAACTGATAATAGCATATACCTGCATATAATGCTGCCAATTTCCCTCCCTGATATAATTTGTAGTCCTCGGCTATCTGTTCGAATCCTAAACACTCTACTTCATCACCGTTAAGTGCCGTTGTATAGTCACCTTGCATGAAATATACTACAGCTTTGGCGTTCTCGTTATTCGCCTCTACTTGCTTAGGCTTGATGACGTATGTATTGATTGCCATAATACCTAATATAATGACAACGATAGCGAGCACTACCCAGATAATTATGTTCTGGTTCTTCTCAATCCATGTACCTGTAGCGTTCAGAGCATCCTGCACATTCTCAAGATTCTGGTCTTCTTTCTTAAAGTTTTTCTTTGCCATATTGATTGTTTTATGATTATTCCTTACTTGGTTTTAACGGTGCAAAGGTACGACAATTTCTCCATACGCACAAAACAAATCTATAAAAAAGTTGGAACAACATGACTTTAACGGATTTCCCTCAGAACATCAAGAAGTAACTCACTTATTTTTCTTCTGTCCGGCACCCCTATCCTACCCCCTTTGACTCAACCATAAAAGTGAACAAAATTTGAGCAGCAACACAGCAGAAGATAAGCCGATCTTGAGCAGAGGATAAGCAGAGGATAAGCCGATCTTGAGCAGAAACAAACCTGCACACACAACACCCTCAATTGCACGCAATGAGTGTTAGGAAATTAACCCGTTATTCTTAAACTATTCCTGGAAACCCTTCCCTCCTTTTCGTGTCTGCTGAACCGACTCTGGGTAGTGCTCCACGAACCAAACAAGGAAAGTCGTGTAATCAATCTTGTCAGCGAGGAGTCTCTGCCGCCGCTGTACCCACTCTTGGTGTAGTGCCGCTGCGCCGAGCATAAGCAGTTCCTCTATCTTTCGGAACATCTCCTCCGATTGTTCGGGGCGAAACCCATAAGTTAACCCATATCGGTGTTCCTCTTCCTCCAAACAGTGTATGCGCCCTACGAAACTGTTACAACGGATAGCAGGCGTGCCGAGCACCGCCGCCTCGGAGGTCATCGTCTGACTGTCGCCCACCAACATGGTGGCGTAGTACATCAGCGAGTGAGCTTTCTCAGGCGACACCCGCAGTTGATACGGCAAGAACTCCTCGTCAATGTTCCGCTCGGTGGTGATGAACACCCGCCCGTGTCGGCTCAGATAGTCCACCAAGCGGCGTTTGTTCTCGATAGTCAACCCCACCACCCCCACATCATGGTGCGCCTTAAACGCATTGAACCGCAGCACGAAATACGGCTCTATGTCGCTCACTGTGCTGTCCGCATGCCGTGTGTGGCGGATACCCGCATCGTCCAACACCGAGGCGTCCGGCACAAAGCGGTTCGGGTGCAAATACGCCAACTCGTGGTAGGAGGGATAGTAAATGGTTTTCTTCGATTTGCGCGGCGTACCTTCGGGCGAGAGAATAACATTCGCGAAAGGGTGTGCATACTTCGCAAACAGCGGCTCTACAGCATCGTCATCATCGTCAAGGATAATACTCTTCATCCGGCACAGCCGACTCACATGCGCCAAAGTGATAGACGAGCCGATACCGACATCGATATGCTCCCGCTGCGCGATACGCCACACCTCCCAATTGTAGTGCAGTTGCTCAATGGCTTTGCCTGCCAAGCGGTCGGACTTCTTACCCAGGAAGATATAGGGAATATGATACAAGTCAAGCAGTTGCCGTGCCGCAGGAATGTCCTTTACGGTTACAACTACCTTGTACCCTTTTTGTGTCATCTCTGCATAGAAGTTCCGCAGCAGATGCACATGCGCAGGATGCGCTATGTCTATCAATATGTTCATTTTTGCTTCGCGTAGTTTCGCTGCGCTCGTAGTTTCCGTAGTATTTGCTTCGCAGGTTACCTTGCCATTTTATTGTCTATACTGAACAAAAATCACATACACTGCATTTCTATTGTCTATACTGAACAAATCTGCACGCTTAGTCCGTTGTCTTATTTGTGGAGGTTATCTTTCACTTTGACTTTTATCTTGACAATAGACTTCCACCAACTACCTATAGTGATTATCTCTTACAGTCATCTCTTTTTCAGTATCTTTACACCAAGCAAACCGAGGCGGTAGAGTAGCGGGTGGCAGACGCAGAGATACCTCCCGTATTCCACTAATTTGCCACCGAAGCGTGCTTTGAAATCCCGCACACCGTACGCCTCATCGGGTTTGCCTGCACCCATCATGTCGAACAGCGGATAGTCGCCCTCTGCTGCATGGCAGATACCTATATAGGTAGCAAACGACGAGGGAAATATATGTTCATATTTACCGTCCTCGCCGCAGACGAACCACTCGTACACGCCTTTCTTTTGCAGGCTCACGCAGACCGTACCACCTATGACACGCCCTTGATAGACTGTCAGAAAAAAATGTCCGCTTTGTGTCCTGTAGAGTTGCTCGAAGAACGCCCACGAGAAAAGCGGAGTCTTCACTTTCGTGCGATAGAGTGTTTGGAGAAGCGCATAGTATTCCCGTACTTGCTCCAAGGATGGGTGCAACACAGGCGTAACGCCCTCGCGTATCGAAGTGCGTATATCCCGCTTGCGGCTCTTGCCGAGGTTCTGCTCCACCACAGCAGGAGAGGAGGTGTCGATATGAAAATTCAGGTGCGGCTGATAGGTAAATCCGTTGTCCGTGAATACTCCCCGCCAGCGGCTGTAGTCGTGGAAATTGCGTAGTTCGATATAGATAGCCTTCTGCTGCAACCCGCGGCGTACCGCTGTGAGCAGCGCACTGAGCGCGGCAGTGGAGATACGGTCGTCAAGCAGTGGTCCACCGGTGATGATAGCGCGGCGTGTGAAGTACTGCTCGAGTGCATTGTTGGTGTGGGTGATATAACCCACCATGACACCCTCAAGGACATCGTCCTCTGCCACAGCATAGACAAAAGGCGTCATCTCATGCGGCACAGAGGCATAAAAACGGTACGCCTCAGGGGTTTGAAACCATGTAGCCACCGATGACCGCTCCACCAAGGCTTCCCATTGATGCAGTGCTATACCATTGTACAGAGTAATCACGTGTAGCATAATGTATATGCCAAAAAGATAAACATTTCTGCAAAGGTAATACTTTTGTAACACATGCACAAATCCATAATTCATAGTTGTGTAAATCACTCACATGCAACGGAAGACACCATCCTGCGGCAAAAATATATTTGTACATTTGCTCTTAAGTTTGTAACTTTGCAGGCTTTCTCTTCTAATATGAGTTATCCTGACAAGATCTCTTGGAGAGCAAACGAT
>CAVKDW010000104.1:0-4916 GCA_963655075.1 Muribaculaceae bacterium
CACCTTAGCTCTCGCGAGAATGAATTACTACTCCTGTTGTGTCAGAACATGAACACATTGGTAGAACGCAGCCGTATTTTAATGAGCCTCTGGGGAAGTGATACGTATTTCAACTCACGTTCGCTCAGTGTCTATATAAACCACCTACGCAATTATCTCGGACACAACGGTCCTGTCAAGATAATGAGCGTACACGGAAAAGGATATAAATTAGTGATTATGAATGATTAGAGTATTAGATAAAGCGCAAGTAATTGTGTTATTTAATAAATAGTGTTTTTCATAGGAAAAGAGTTCGATGTGATATCGCGCTCTTTTTTGTTTGTTGTATATCCCAAAAGAAAATAGTACCTTTGCGCACTGATAAGAACAAACTCTTGTGCACATGAGCAATACCCGCTACATATCTCCCAGTATCCTCGCAGCAGACTTTGGCAAACTGCAAGACGAATGCGGGATGATAAACAAAAGCCAAGCCGAATACCTGCACGTGGATGTCATGGATGGAGTTTTTGTACCAAACATCTCCTTTGGGTTTCCTGTCATGAAAGCACTACGACAATACTGTACCAAACCATTGGACGTACATCTGATGATCACCCATCCCGAACGATATGTCGAGCGGTTCTGCGACGCAGGAGCATGGAGCGTAGGCTTTCATCTCGAAGCAACAGACAACCCGCTGCCTGTCATCGACATGATACACGCCAAAGGTGCCAAAGCATGTGTGACCATCAACCCGCATACAGACATACATGCTTTTGACGCATATCTGGATAAGGTGGAGATGGTACTACTCATGTCCGTACAAGCAGGATATGGCGGGCAGAGCTTCATCACCGAATCAGTCAATAGACTACAATACCTGCGACAGACAATAGATGAACGCCAACTCCCTACCCTCATCGAAGTAGATGGTGGCGTCAATAGCCATTGGGCTCCTATACTATGGCACGCAGGAGCAGACATCCTCGTGGCAGGGAGCGCAGTATTCCAGGCAACAGACCCCATAGCAGCGATACATAACCTCAAACAAGGATGAGATGGATAGCGGCACATACATGGCTGCTAATGTTGGTACCGCTAATCGGCGGAATAATACTCTGCTACTACACCGCTTTCCCGGTCAATCTCTTCGCTGATACAGACGCAGACTACTTGGACAAAGACACTATCCTGCAAGTCCTCATAACTAACGAAGGACAAGACAGAGCCAAGACCATACGTTATATAGCACAGACAACCGATGGAAGCCGTTTCCTGCTCTACTTACAAAAAGATAGCCTCCCACAGCCACACATAGGCGACCAACTACTCGTGCAAACCACAGTGCGACGCGGAGGCATGCTCGGACATTTCGACTATGGACGCTACCTGCAGATGCAACATATCGTCGGTAGCGGATGGGCACATCGGGGGAACTGGTTAATCATCGGACACCAAGACATCAAAGGCATACGCGCCACAGCAGAGAGATGCCAGCAATGGCTGTACAAACGATACCAGGTATTAGGCATGCACCAACCGGAACTAGGGATCATTGCAGCACTCACTCTCGGATACCGGGAAGAACTAAACAAACAGGTACAACAGAGTTTCTCCGCAGCAGGAGCCATGCACATACTCGCCGTCAGTGGACTACACACCGGTATCCTATGGACTATCATACTCGGCATACTCACACTCGGAGGACGTATCAAACCTCTGTACCACAACTACTGGCAACGATGGATACTCGCACTTCTGTCCATACTACTCCTGTGGGGATATGCCTTCATCACAGGACTCAGCCCGTCAGTCATGCGAAGCGCACTCATGCTCAGCCTCATCGAAATAGGATATCTGCTAAAACGACCCATCAACGGACTCAACTGCCTCGCCGCAGCAGCCGTCATCATACTGCTCATCAACCCACTCGCCCTATGGAGCGTCAGCTTTCAACTCAGTTTCGCAGCCATGGCGGCACTCATACTCGTAGCACAACGAATACAACAACGAGTTATCATGCGGGGAAATATACTGGCATACACAGGAGGACTACTCATCACATCCCTCGCAGCACAGATAGGTACGGCACCTCTCACACTCTACTATTTCGGACAGACAAGCAACTATTTCGCACTGACCAACCTAATCGTTATACCACTTGCCTTCGTTCTCCTGTCCATGAGCCTGTGCGCCATCGCTTTCTCTTGGTCTATCATCGGCACATGGATAGCCACCGGCGTACAATGGAGCACATGGGGGCTGAGACAGTATGTGGAATGGATAGAAAACCTGCCCTTCTCCACCACCAACGCCTCCATAACAGCACCATCGGTCATACTACTCTATGCCGTCATTTTCTCCGCCATGATGATGATGCGGGGAAATAAAGTACACTGGGGGTGGATGGCAGGAGTAGTACTATGTATGGCTGTGGTCATTTGTCTCGAAACCAACATAATACCTTGTTAATAAAAACAATCATGATACATTATACACTCTCCGAACTCTGTGACGTCATACAGGATACTATCACAACACAATTAAATGAACAGTACTGGGTAAAAGCAGAAATAGCCTCACTCAGTATTCGGGGACATTGCTACCTTGAACTCGTCGAGAAAGCCGGCAACGGCACCATAGCAGCGAAAATGAGAGCCACTTGCTGGAGTCACCGCTTCAACCTACTAAACCCGTACTTCACACAAGAGACAGGGCAGAACCTGCAAGTAGGCATGCAGGTACTGCTACTGACAACTACCGAGTTTCATCCTGTCTATGGACTGAGTCTTAATATACACGATATCGACCCTGCATACACACTCGGAGACTTGGCTCGACAACGACAACTCACACTACAACGGCTACAAGAAGACGGCGTACTCGAACTGCAACAATCACTCACTATTCCCACATTACCAAGACATATCGCCATCATCTCATCACCGGACGCTGCAGGTTACACGGACTTCTGCCACCAACTGACACACAACAACCTGCATTTCTCTTTCATAACACAACTATTCCCCGCAACCATGCAAGGAGAGAACGCAGCCGATTCTATCATCCAGGCTCTGCTATCCATAGCACAACAGACACAGCAGTGGGATGTAGTGGTCATCATACGGGGAGGAGGAGCAACAACAGACCTCGGATGTTTCGATGATTATATGCTCGCTTCACACTGCGCACAATTTCCTGTTCCTATCATCACAGGCATAGGACATACACGAGACATCAGTATCGTTGACAGAGTAGCACATACCGCGCTCAAAACACCAACAGCCGCCGCACAGTTCCTAATCAGCCTCATAGAAGAACAGACAGAGTATATACAACAACTGCAAAATAGACTGTATAACGCTTTCCGCAATACACTGACCAACGAGACAAACAGACTGCAACACTACCAACAGTCACTACTCTTCTCTACCAAACATCTGATCACGAACCAAATAAACAAACTATCACTCTATCTCAAGACCATCGAACTGCACTCACCTGAACGCATATATAACATGGGATACAGCCTGCTTATGACCGACGGACATATCATACGGTCGGCACGGGAAGTACAAAAAGGACAACATATACAAACACACCTGCAAGACGGCATCATCGAAAGTATCGTCACGGAACAAACCACACAGCATAACCCATGAAAAAACACAATAACAATACACCTATCATCTTCCTTCTCACTACGGAACAGTGGATAGGAGTGGCTATTCTCACACTGATAGCAATCGGGACTATCATACTACTACACCTGTTCCCAAAACCACAAACAGACGAACAACAACTCAATAACGACTCTCTTCAATCCTCGTTCACACAACACCAAGCACAACAAGATAGCATCCGTAAGGCACAATGGAAACGACAATACCAACGTGACACCATCGCTATCTGCCTACAACCTTTCGACCCTAACACAGCCGACAGCACTACACTCGTACACCTCGGACTAAAACCGTGGCAAGCACGCAACATGCTACGGTATAGAAGCAAAGGAGGAAGATACAAACAGCCTGAAGACCTCAAGCGACTCTATGGCATGACAGACAGCCTATACCATATCCTTTACCCGTACATCCGTATCACCATCGACACACTGCAAACAGACACCAACCGTCTGGACACCATCAACCCGCAGACAACAACATATACCTACACTATCAAACGTGATACACTGCTCAACCTGCGAACAACCGACACAACAGAACTACAACTCATTCGGGGTATAGGTAGACACACGGCACGCGAGATAATACGCTACAGAACACGACTCGGAGGGTTTACCAATACACAACAACTACTCGAGATACCGGCATGCCAACAAACCATCGCAAGACGCATGCAACAAGATAGCCTATATACTGCCGATAGCCTGCTACGACACTTCTATATCGACAGCATCATCGTCACACAACTACCCGTCAACCTCATGCGACCCGACCAACTGCAACGACACCCATATATCTCATTCACACAAGCAAAAGCCATATACGAACTCAGACGAAAAAAAGTAAGACTACACTCCGTACAACAACTATCCACACTCAACTGCCTCACACCAACAGACATACAACGCCTCACACCATACCTCACATTCAACGACTGATACCCACACACAACACCCCAACAACTAATACCCATACACAATCTCCAACAACAACTGATACCCATACATAATATCCCACGACGAATACCCATCTGCACCAAAGAAACACGCCGTACCCATCATCCCCGTGAAACCCATCACACAAACCAACAACTCTCAACTAATAACTATAATTACCTAAAACTTCACTCAACACTAAACTCTCAACACTCAACTCCTTTCAACTATCAACGCTAAACTATCAACTACTAACTTAAGTTCACATTAGAAGTGCAACAAATGCTTTTTCTGTTTAGTGTATGATATA
>CAVKDW010000105.1:0-4675 GCA_963655075.1 Muribaculaceae bacterium
CAGTCATGCTTTTAAAAATGAGGCATTATTGGCGGTATGCTGTCAACGGGAACAAGATGTGCAAGAACCTGGTTCGGATGATATATATAGATTGGGTACTGCAGGTCGCGTGTTGCGTACGTTAGACTTACCTGATGGAAGTCTGATGGTGATATTAGAAGGAATAGAACGTGTTGAAATACAAGAAATTATAAGCGTAAAACCTTATATGAAAGCCTCTGTTAAGGTAATAGAGGAAATATTCCCAAAACGCACCGATAAAGAGTTTCTCGCATTAGTCAGTAGTCTCAAAGAACAAGCGGATAAAATCATCAAACGCATGGAAGACATACCTGCAGAAGCAGGAATGACTTTACGTAGCATCGATAATCCACCTACCCTGGTCAACTATATCTGCGTGAATTTTGGTATTCGTATAGCAGAAAAACAAAAACTGTTAGAAGAACCTTCACTTAAGCAACGGGCGATAGACTTACTGGCTTTATTAACCAAAGAGGTACAAATGATGGATATGCGTGTTGACATTCTCAACAAGACACATCAAGACATATCCAAAGAGCAACGCGAGTACTACTTACAACGTCAAATGGAAACTATTCAAAAAGAATTAGGAGATTCTGACGAACAAGTAGCCAACGCCATGCAGGAACGGGCAAAGACTAAAAAATGGGGAAAAAAAATGCAGAGTGTCTTCGAGGGAGAACTAAAGAAATTACGCCGGATGTCTTCCCATTCCCCGGAATATGCCACACAACAAAACTATATAGAGATCCTATTAGACTTGCCTTGGAACGAATACTCCAAAGATGACTACGACATACAGCATGCACAACAAGTACTTAATCATGACCACTATGGCATGGAAAAAGTCAAAGAACGTGTCATAGAATACTTAGCTGTACTAAAACTCAAGGCGGAGAGCAGTAAACCTCAAGATATGAAAGCACCTATCCTATGCTTATATGGTCCTCCTGGTGTCGGAAAGACCAGTCTTGGAAAATCCATAGCAACAGCATTAGGAAGACAATATGCACGTATCAGTTTGGGAGGCTTACATGATGAAGCAGAGATAAGAGGGCATCGCCGAACATATATTGGTGCTATGCCTGGACGTATCATCGAAAACATACGCAAAGTACAGACTTCTAATCCTGTCTTTGTCTTGGACGAAATAGACAAGATAGGCATGGACTACAAGGGCGACCCAACCAGTGCATTACTGGAAGTACTCGACCCTGAACAAAATGGTACATTCCACGACAACTACCTCGATGTTGACTATGACTTAAGCAAAGTCCTGTTTATAGCTACTGCTAACTCGTTGGATAATATACCGCATCCTTTGCTCGATCGTATGGAAATGATAGAGATGACAGGGTATTTGCAAGAGGAAAAAGAGGAAATCGCAAAGAGACATCTACTCCCAAAAGAGTTGGAAAACCATGGTCTTAAGCCAGCGCAATTGAAACTGAGAAAATCCATTATTGCAGAAATCATTGACGGCTATACGCGCGAATCAGGGGTACGTAACTTGGAACGTCAAATAGCTTCTGTCTGCCGTAAAGTGGTTACCAAGATTGCACTTGAAGAGCCATACAATATCTGCGTTACACACGAAGACATAATTTCTTACTTGGGTAAGAAACGCTTTACTCGGGATGCTTGGGAAACGAATAAATACATCGGCGTAGTCACAGGATTAGCATGGACACAAGTGGGAGGAGAGATACTCTTTATTGAAACATCCTTATCCCCTGCAAAGAACCCCACTCTCACCCTTACGGGAAACTTGGGAGACGTTATGAAAGAGTCCGCAACTATTGCGTTGGGCTATATCAAAGCACATGCAGACCAATTCGGTATATCACGCAAAGAATTGGATAGCAAATCCGTACACGTACATGTACCGGAAGGAGCGATACCCAAAGATGGACCTAGTGCAGGCATAACTATGACAACTGCACTCGTCAGTGCCTTTACAAAACGTAAAGTAAGACCACGTATCGCCATGACGGGGGAGATGACACTACGTGGAAAGGTTTTGCCGATAGGCGGAGTGAAAGAAAAAATACTCGCTGCCAAGCGGGCAGGTATTACGGATATAATACTCTGTGAAGAAAATCGCAAAGATGTAGAAGAGATACCGGAAAAATACTTATCCAACCTGACGTTTCATTACGTAACAGATATACAAGAGGTCATAGACTTTGCACTGCTATAATAATACAAAGATTAAGATTGGGTAGCAATGGTAAGAACGTACTTATTCACTGTGTTCTCGACACTGTAAAAGTGAATATCAGGACAATGGATAAGTACGTCTTGCAGGTTGCAATCTATACCTGTCCCACGTAACTTCAACAAGGCCTCTTTTCTTGTCCATAGACGTATAAACGCTGCGTCAGGTGCTGAACATGAATCTATCTGAGCCTGTTCCTCCATATTCATTGTCTTCCGTATTAACGCGGGGTTATATTTGCGAACACCCTCTACATCTATTCCAACCGGGCATTCGCTCACGGCGACAGCTATCGCATAGCGACAATGGGAAATGGAAAAGTGAGGACCAAATGATAGGTAAGGTTTATGATGACTATCGTATAGAAAAGTTGGACATGTCAATGCTTGTAAATGTTCAGTGGATAAAGTGTCCTTATGTACACTCCCCCACTCCGCTAACAAACGACATAATATCATATATGACTTGAGGCAACAGAACTGCCCAAACACACTTTGATAGCGCAAAGCTTGTTCACGCCGTTGCTCGCTAACTAAAGGTAACATATACGCTACCCCCTCAGCAGTACACATGCTCATATCATCAAAGACAATATAGGAAACGCAATCTATATGTTCTATTGACGTTTGCATAACCTATACTTGCAAAGGGGAGCAATACAACAAATCACTCTAATACTAACTGCTTAAATTTAGCGTGACGCTGTTCATCTTGTAGTAGCAAATTCATCTTGAACTGCCCGTCGCGAGCTCCTTCTGCTATACATTCAGCCTTGAACTTCTCAAAGGATTGTGCAACCAATCTGTGAGTGATCGGATCTTTTACTCGGAAAGAGGCGCGTTTAGCCGCATATTCTATATTCAACTCCTTCAACGCACTATCAACAACACTTGTGAATGACTCTGCTTGTTCTTGCGTGGTGGTTTGATCCGCAAACTCATAGTAGAAATGATATGCAGATTTCTCTAAGTCTGCAAAACCGACAAAGAACTTGGTTATCAATCCTGTTTGTTTTTCTGCTCTATGCACTGCCTCTATAAACTGGCGCTCATGCAGTTTCTCTCCGGTCATCGTGACAATACCATTCACTTTCTGAATTAAGTGTACTGTCGGAGTATGGCAAAATGCATCACCGACTTCTACCAAATCGTTCATATTGTAACGATACAAACCGGCTAATGTGGTAACATAAGGGCAATAACGTTTACCCTTCTCTAATTGCCACAACTGTAAGAAGTGCTTATTATCACTTTCCAATTCTTCTTCTGGAAGAAACTCATAATAGTGAAAATGGGGAAATAAAACCGTGTTGAGTGTATCATCTAACACAAGACCGAAACGACATTCCGAAGCAAAATAACCAAACTCTTGATGAAGCATATGTTCAGGAAACGAATCCTTAAACTTCTCTACATATACATGGGTATTACCACATTTCCAAGTATTGAGAATTTGCATATTAGGCCAGTAATGTTTAGGTAGTACTGTTCCATATTTGACCTTGAGAGCCCGTAATTCATTGGCTCGTTCTACATTAGGCTTTAGGTATGGCTGTATCGAATCACGTATCCACTGAGGGATATTCAATGATGCATTCAGCGTACCATGTTCTATATCATCACAATAACTGTCAAAGAACTCATTCACATTGTTTTGCATCTCTACAATGGTCGAAGGATTAGCGGTTACCACCAACGTCACATTACGCTCTATACCCATACGCATTAACGTGTAGTAACGAGCCGTATAATCTTCTATCGAATAAACAGATGCTGGCGAAGCGTATAATTTCTTTACAAAGGCTGGACAGTCACGTTGTGTCACGCCACTGACAGAACCGAACAATGTGCCATCAGGAGCCTCACCCTCTTTAACCTTACCTACTATAGAAACAATCTTTCCACTAAATACATCATGCCTGTTACGAATAAAACTGTAGAGCCAAACCTTTGTCATCTTACCATAGACATTGTTCATATATGCCGCTGTGATAGGAATCCACTTGGGCTCGCCGCTCGTTCCTGAAGTAGTAGCATACATCAGTGGCTTACCCGGAAATAATACATTCTCCGAACCATACTTGTGCTTCTCTATATACGGGCGCAGATCCTCATAATCATTAATCTGCACATATTTACTGTATCTAACATAGAGTTCGGTATCAGTTGTCGCTTCTAAGATCTCAGCAAAATGATGCTCTTTCCCGTATTCAGAGTCCTTTGCATAAGTCAGTATAGAACGAAGTGTTTGCTCTTGAGCCTTGCGAGGGTTACGACTTGCACGTTTAAGTGAAAGGTACTGTATTCCTCCTGCACAACCTAATAAAAAATTAGGAACAATGGGACATTTTCTTGATTCCATGATAATAATTATAGAGTATTAATCAATATTCAGAAATAACACACTACGCCATCTCACAATATTTATGCCAAAATA
>CAVKDW010000106.1:0-4576 GCA_963655075.1 Muribaculaceae bacterium
TCGAACCCGAGACCCACAGCTTAGAAGGCTGTTGCTCTATCCAACTGAGCTACCGGACCATCATTTTGCAGTGAACATCTGCCTACTGAGTCTGTTTATCCGACATAGTAGCAATCATTACCTATACCCTTACATAGAGATGCAGGACTCCATGTAAGGAGCAGATGGTATCCACTTCCATTAGCGACACGAAAACACCCTCACAGGCACACCCCAAAGTGCCCACAAAGGCAATTTGGGTGCAAAAGTACTGCAACTATTTGAGTTGTGCAAGTCAAAAGGAGTTTTTACTTACTTTTCCTTTACAACAGTGCATCAAACAGTTTTTGCAGTTCTGCTTTTCTGACAGCGCCCACATGGCGATTTACCAACTGTCCATCTTTAAAGAATAGCATCGTCGGTATGTTCATGATACCATACGTAGAGCATGTTATATCATTCTCATCCACGTTGAGTTTACCAACCGTGATACGTCCTTCATACTCTTGTGCCAATTCTTCGATGACAGGTAACATCATCTTGCAAGGTCCACACCATGGAGCCCAGAAATCCACGATAAGAGGATTTCCCTCAGCCAATAAGGACTGAAAATTGGAGTCTGTAATCTCTATAGCCATAATTATATTGTTATAGTTTTCTTATTTTTTGTTCCGGATAAAAGTATATCTGTTATTGGAGCTTCTATTAGTGTCTGTATCGCGCGTTTCATGGGACGTACGCCATATTTCCTATCACGTGCCTGTTCCAATAGTTTCTGCCGCGTGTTCTCTGTCAGGCGCAGTTTGTATCCCATAGTTTCCAATCGCTTTTGCAAGGGACGTAATTCTAGCGTCAATATCTGTGCCAAAGCATCATCGTTCAGTGCGTGGAAAACAATTATGTCATCTAATCTGTTCACGAACTCCGGGGGGAACGTCCGATTAAGTGCATTGATTAGTGTACGTTCAGAGGCTCTTTCGTCGTTATTGCTTGCCTCGAAGCCTACACCACTGCCAAATTCGCTAAGTTGTCGTGTACCCACATTGCTCGTCAGGATGATAATCGTATTCTTAAAATCAACACTATGACCTTGTCTGTCTGTCAGTCGTCCTTCGTCCATTACTTGCAGCAGGACGTTGAATATGTCCGGGTGTGCCTTCTCTATTTCATCGAACAATATGATAGAGTATGGTTTGCGTCTTACGGCTTCCGTCAGTTTCCCGCCATCTTCATGTGCTATATATCCGGGAGGTGCTCCCACCAGCAGGCTGACTGTATGTTTCTCCATATATTCGGACATATCGAAGCGTATGATAGCGTCTCTATTACCAAACATCTCTTCCGCCAAGCACTGTGCCAGATAGGTCTTTCCGACCCCTGTAGGGCCCAAGAAGAAGAATGATCCAATAGGTTTACGGGGGTCGCGTAACCCTATGCGTGACCGTTGTATCGCTTTGACTACAGCACGAACAGCCTGCTCTTGTCCGACAACGCGTTGTGACAGGGCCTTATCCATGTTGCGCAGTTGTTCGCTCTCTGCTTTGGCTACCCGTTGCACCGGTACTCCTGACATCTGACTAACGATGTACGCTATGTCTGTCTCTGTGATAACCGGTGTAATGTTGTCATTCACTTTATCGTGTTTATAAGCACCTGCCTCATCCAAGGTGTCAATGGCTTTGTCAGGAAAGAATCGGTCTGTGATATACCTATCTGTCAGTTGTACACAGGCACGTATGGCATCATCAGTGTATTGAACATGATGGAAAGTGGCGTATGTATCTTTCAGGTGGGTAAGAATCGTATATGTCTCGTCAATAGTGGTAGGTTGCACTATAACTTTTTGGAAGCGTCTTTCCAATGCACCATCTTTCTCTATTGAAGTACGATACTCGCTAATGGTGGTGGCTCCCACACATTGTATTTCACCTCTTGCCAAGGCCGGTTTAAGCATATTAGCAGCATCTAAAGATCCCTGTGCGTTACCTGCTCCTATGATAGTGTGTATCTCATCAACAAAAAGTATGATTTCGTGGTGGTTTTGCAGTTCGTTTAATATGGTCTTCATTCGCTCTTCGAACTGTCCACGATAGGATGTGCCTGCCACCATGGATGCCACATCCAATGCGATAATACGTTTCCCCTTGAGTGCCGGTGTCTCTCCTCTCACGATACGGGAAGCCAATCCTTCAACGATAGCCGATTTACCAACGCCGGGTTCTCCTATGAGAACGGGATTGTTTTTCTTACGCCGTGCCAGTATCTGTATCACACGTTCGATCTCTGTTTGTCTTCCTATAACGGGGTCTAACTGGTTGTTTTGCGCTTGTGCCGTAAGATCGCGCCCATACTTATCCAACGCAGGTGTATCCGATTGGGATTTCTGTTGTTTGTTTGATGTTTGTTGCCATGGTGTAGGTTCTTCAACAAAATATGCGTCGAGGGCTGCTTCGTTCTTGGGTGAAGATTGGGGTTTGGGGTATAGTCGTTCTATACACTCATAATCGATACCAAAACGCTGTTCGATGAACATCGCAGGGTAGTTAACTCTCTCGCGCAGTATTGCCATCAATAACAGTACTGAACTATACACTTGTGCATGATACGCCTCTTTCTCGGTGTGCATAAGCCGGATTATACGTTCCGTGGAGCGAGATAGTCCCACTACTTGTGCGGTAGTAGGTTGTTGTAGTCGAGTATCGATAGCCTGTTTTAACTCCACCGGATTAAGTCCTGCTTGCATAAGTAATTCGAAGGCTTTACCGCTACCCAAGCGTAAGATAGCGAGCATCATGTGGTCAGGCATCACAGTTGTATTCCCCAACCGTTCTGCCTCCTGGCGAGCATAAAGAAAAATAGTATGTAGGTTCTGTGTTTGTTCCATATCTTCATCATTTGCAGAAGTGCCATGCCAATCCGGCTCTGAATATATCCGGAGCCATAGGGTAACCCGGCATCTCGTAATATTGTTTATTCATAAACGATGCATTGAAATGTTTGTATTGTGCGAAGAACTTTAATCGTATAGAGCGAACGTAGAAATTGGCATACACACTCATGACCGGGTAATTGCCTACTTGTTGTGTATTTTGTACGCAGAACTGTCCTAATGCAGGATTGAGCAGCGGAGCGTAATAACGTGTGAAGTAACGCAGGTCAATGCCTATCTGTGCGTCCATGGCACGGAACCATGTCCCGTGATAATACAGGTTGTTGTACATGGTAAGTGCCGGTAGAGGCAGGTATGCTGATGTGGCGTGTTGATAAACCAGTGTATTATCTAAGTTCACCCATGGTGTAGTGATATTGAGTTGCAGGTTTGCCGCCAATACCTGAATATTCCCATCCATCTGCTGTGGGGTTCCGTTTTCGCTCCAGTAGATATAGCGTGTCAAGTTTTCGAAGTCCACTCCCAGTCGGGTAGTTACCCACTGTGTAGGGTATGACACTTCTCCTCCGACGTAGAAGCGGTAGGTCTTGTAGAAATTATTGTCCCAAACGTAGTGGTTGCTTCGGTAGTGTTGCAGGTAGAAATCCGGGGTTTGATTCTTTATATAGGTTTTTGCTTGGATAGTCATAGAATCTTCCCCTACACGGAAGCCCGCATCAAGGTGTCCGTTCACTTGAAACTCTCCCAATTTGTATCCGAGCAGGCACACATTCCCATCGAAGCCATAATGTATATACTTACCTCTGTTTTTATACAGGGAACCTCCTACATAGGTATTGTTTGTCCATTTCTCCCCGAACAGTGTATCTGGCATAAGGTGCAACGATGCAAGTTGTGTGGTTGTGAACGGATAATTGACCTCGTTGTCTGCGTCTATCAATCGTTCGCTCTGTCCTATGGCGGATATATGTCTTTGGCACTCGTTGGTCGCATAGACCATAGCACCGAACTTGAGCAATGTATTGAACTCTTCTTCAAAAGTCACAGTCAACGTGTTTCGGATGGTCAGGCATGCAGCGGTGTCACGTGTACCTGCAGGATTCCGGTAGTTAGTAGCATAAACTCCTTGTGCGGCTTTTTGCTCCAGGTATCGTTTTGTAGCATCTGTTACTTCAAAGACATGCCGAAAAGTAGTTACCGGTACGTATTCTATCTTTATAGAGTCTTTTTTCTCCCATTGCCCTTCTTCATTTTTTTCCCGGTAGTGTACTTTACGTTCTCGTTCCACGCAGATGCTATAGTAGTGGTTGATATATCCTGACAGGTATCTGAATCCGGACATCCCTTGCATTGTCACCGGCATATCTTCCGGGTTAAGACTGCCTTGCAAGTCCTCCGGATGGAGTAGTCCTCCGTTCTCGAAGTTGCTAAGAGAATTCCATGTGAAGGCTGCCTGGAAAGAATAATGGTCTCCGTTGTAACTACCAAAGACAGAGCCATAGACTGTTTTTCCTTCTTGTGAGGAAAAGCGTCCATAGGAGTTGAGATAGTCTATTGTCATCCCCAAGTTAGTCTTTCGATTGATATTGCCTGTAAAAGATAAACTAAGGTCATTCTCATCCAAGTTGGTTACAAATCCTTTTTTGTACCCTATCGTAGAATATGGAGTGGTGGTATGATGGAAACATACGTTCTGTGGTGCAATGA
>CAVKDW010000107.1:0-4517 GCA_963655075.1 Muribaculaceae bacterium
ACTGTTGTTATCACTACAACAAAAAACTGTCTAACAACTTTACATTGTTAGACAGTCTCCGTAAGTGTATCCTAATTTTTTGTACAAATGAGGTTATTTATTCTGCAAGTGAGTCTATTCTGGAATATATAAGCAGAATAAACTCACTTAGTTTCAACTTCTCCTTTTACAAGATAGTTAATGCAGTCCATCCGACTTGATGGTATCAATAATCCGTATTCTCCGGGTCGAAGTTTGTCCAACCTTCCGTCCAGTCGTCAGAGCCGAAAGCACCAATGAAAGAAACAGGCTCCATACCTACGAGTTTAGCCGAAGAGAACTCTGCTACACTAAGTACTGCGCTATAGGCAGAAGGCATATAGTGTTTGCTTGCATCAAGAGCGAGGTCCTCTGCGGTCTTCTCTGCATTAGCGTAGGTAGAGGTAAGAAACCATGTGTGTGAGAACGACTTCTGCGAAGCATCGGTAGTCTTGTTTTTGTAGTCAGTGACGAGTTCGTCTTTGTAGAGTTTGTTCATATCCGAACCGAGTATCTCATAGTTGGCTGCCCAGATATGGTTAAGTTCGAGCGTGCCATCGGTAGCAGCTGCCTGCGAATTACCCTTCTCGTTGTCAATGATGATAGCGATAGGCCAACCGAGTATAAGCGAGTTGAAACAGTTGAGGTGAGAGTTGCGACGGATATGCATAGCAGCTTGGAACTTACCAAGCGAAGAACCGTTGTTGGGATTAACCTCGCCAGCATTGATGTAAGAAGCATCATTCACAAAGTTGGCATCAACACGAGGACCTACGAAAGTGATATTGGAGAACACACAAGAGGTGTAAGGACTAACTGAAGCACCATCAGCGCAGTTATCCGACTCAAAACCATTGGATTGACTGATATCAGCAATGCGGCTATCACGCCATGCGAGACCATACTGAACTTTACCAGAGAAGCCGTTGTCGGTATCAAAGTCATCATCCCAACCACGATAAGCAATGAGGTATTTACAGTTGACAGACCCACCGAACCACTCGTACGAGTCATCGTTCGAGTAACTTACCTGCACGTGGTCAACCTGCGTGCCGCTACCTACAGAACCGAAAGTGATACCATTGATCTCCTTATCCGTCTGGAAAGGATAACCGGCAAACTCTACACGGACATAAGAGAGAACACCTGAGTTGTCAGCATCATCGTTACCACCATGTTTGGTACGAGGACCACCCTCTATCTGCATCTCGGTCTGGTTGTTCTTAGCCTTACCACAAATGATCAGACCACCCCAGTCACCCGGACAGCGTTCGCCTTTAGGTTGTGCACTGGTAAAGACGATAGGAGCATCCTTGGTGCCTTGTGCATATAACTTACCACCACGCTCAACGATGAGAGCGGCCTTGGTGCCCTTAATGCCCTTGATGACAGTACCAGGTTCGATAGTCAGTTCAGCCCCATCGCGGATATATACCCAACCATGGAGAAGATATGTACCTTTCTTAAGAGTCTGCTTACCCGTGAATACAAACTCATCATCGCCATTACCGATGGTATCTCCCCAAAGGAGGTTGTCGGCTGCTACGAGATCTCCATCCTCCGTAATGGTACGCTCTGTAGGATCAGTCGGAGGAGTCTCTACTGGGTTTTGTGGTTTACAACTGGAGAAGGCTACGCACAGGGCAACAATGGCCAATGTGCAAAGAAATTCTTTTTTCATTGTTCTGATTATTTTACGTTGTTTACGTTATGTACGTTTGTTACAATTTCCATGTTACCGAGAAAGTGAAGGTTCGTCCTGGTCGGTAGGAGCGAGTGATCTCTTTGATCTCCTGCGTACCTGCCTCTGGGAGGGAGACAGTGGATATCTGCTGATAGACTATCTTCGAACCTATAACATCCTTAGCCGAGAAGCGGATAACCCAGTGATTGAAGACCTTACTCACACTGAGATCGAGTGCGTCGTGCGGCATCTCGTAGGAGTCGGGTATATTGATAACATCCGTGCTGCCTGAAAGACCCACACTACGACCTACACCGATGAGCCGTTTACCAATACGGTTGTAGAGGATACCGCAACTCCAGCCTGTGCGCTCGTGATTATAGAAAAGACCGGCATTAATGAGGTATGGCGACTGTCCCTGCATAGGGCGGGTTTTCTCTCGGCTATCATCAGGGAATATGACGCTACTCTTGATGAGTGCACCATTGAAAGTAAACTGTAAGCCTGGCATATGCATGAAAGTAAGGTCTTTACGGACATCAAGTTCGAGACCATAACTATAGGCCCTGTTGGCATTCTGATAACTATAGGTAAGATCTGTGCCACCAGTGACGGTATAGGTCCACTCAATAGGGTTCTTGAAGTGCTTGTAGAAAGCAGAGATGGATATCACATCGCCTTTGTTGTCCTTCGGGTAGTATTCGTAGCGTAGGTCGCAATTCTGAATCTTGCAGGCAGTGAGGTCGATATTCCCCTGCACATTGGAAGCAAGGTCGAAGTCGTAATAGACGGAAGGCGAGACCTCACGGAACTCTGGGCGGTTGATACTCATACCATAGGAGGTACGAAAGACATGCTGCTGTGTGATGCGATAGGTGATGTTGACAGAGGGGAAAGCATCGTTGGTGGTGTAGTCGGAAGAACGCGGCGAACGTTCACGGTCACGGGTATTACGAACGAGTTCCATATTATTGTACTCGTAGCGGACACCCGCATATATATTCACAGGACCAAAAGGCATATCGAATCCCACATAACCAGCAAGGAGTGTGTTGCGACCATCGTAATTGTTACGCCATTTGACTTGCTCAAGCAGATAGAGTTTGTCCTCGCCATAGTTGGACTCTTGCATGAGTTCGGTGATACTCATCTCACGGAAGTTGGAAGGGAGCGTAGTGATAGTGGGATTCCAGTTGTAGTAGAAAGTGCGTGCCATGTAAGAACGTATGCGGTACTCGCCGTAGAAACCCACTTTGAGTTGTGGTTTGAACCAATTCCAAGTGAAGTGTTGCGTGTAGTCGAGAGCAAGAGAAGCGATATGCTCGTAGAGGTAAGTATATTCGCGAGAGATGTCGTTGCTGGATGAGAGTTGTATCTTGCCGTCCTCAAGGGCATCGTTGAAGAGATAGCGTCGGCGGTCTGGTTGGTTGCGATTGGAATAGGCATAACCTGCGTTCCACTTGAACTCTATCTCATCGCTTTCGAAGAGGTGCTTACCTGTCAACTGTCCCGAATAGGTGGTGCGGCTCTGGTAGTTGTACTCTGCCTGTTGCTCTTGGTCGTTCTGGGCGGAAATACCGACACGCTCAGTGTAACGCTCGCGACCTAACTGGTTGAAGATATTCTTCAGTTCGATAAGATCCTTACCTGCACGGCGCGAGTATGAGATGTTGGCCATGACACCGATACGGGTGTTGATGTTCTGCTGATCGTCAGTGGCTTGACGGAGATAGACAGACTGCTGTTTCTCTTGGTCGTAGGCACCGTAGAGGCAGTTCTGCATATCCTTGTAATGTTTGTAGGTACGGCTATAGTTGCCACTGACAAGTATGGATATTTTCTGTCCTTGCTGCAGAACCCAACTCTCGCTACCATTGAAACTAAAATTGAGATCACTAATAGGAGTTATCTTCTTGACAGACCAGTCGTTGTTGAATTTATTGGCAGTCAACGAGACGCTGTTCTCCACGCTACTGAAACCGTTTAGAGGGCTGGTAATACCCTGTGGGAGATTGCGCAGACCACCATCAAAGCCAAGCCAGTCGGTGGAAGAGGACTTAGTGCGGAGAAAAGCCTGGCAGTGAGTCTGGTCGTTCATAGCCCCACCGAGTGTGATACCCCACGACCTGTATTCAGGCACATCTTTGGTATGAACAAGCACCATACCACCCGAGTAGTCGGCGGGGTATTCAGGAGCAGGCGACTTGATGATGACAAGGTTGTCGAGTTGGGAGGTGGGCAGTAGGTCAAAAGAGAACGCACGAGAGTCGGCTTCGCTACTCGGTACGGCGGCACTATTGATCCACACCTGATTATACCGCTGCGAGAGACCACGGACCATCACAAACTTATCGTCAATCAACGAGATGCCTGTCACACGGCGAATGACTTCAGATGCATCACGGTCCTGCGACCGTTGTATCTGTTCGTTACTGATACCCGTCTGCACAATGAGCGAGTTTTTCTGTGCTTCAATAATAAACTGCTCTGTGTTCTGACGACGACGTCCCGTGATGGCAATCTCTTGCAGCATCTCAGAGTCATTGGCGAGTAGTATATGGAGAGTATCTTGGGTATCGCTAAAGACAACCGTCTGCTTGATATACCCTATGTAACTAATCTCAAGCATCTGCCCTTTCTGTGCAAGAAGACGAAAGACACCTTCATAATCGGTAGTAGTACCGGAGGCGGTACCTTGTATAAGAACAGCAGCGCCGGGAAGGGGTTCCCCTGTCTCGGCGTCCGTCACTACTCCCACGCACTGCTGTGCGCGAACCATATTGCATGTGATGAGAAAGAGAAAAAACAACATAAT
>CAVKDW010000108.1:0-4401 GCA_963655075.1 Muribaculaceae bacterium
CAATAAATGTTGATTGATAGTCTCATACATCCAGTACTTGGCTTGTTGTGTACGTAAGCGTTCCAAGTAGCCATTGTTACGTACGAATGTGATGTAGTCTTCCACCATCTTCCATATTTCTAACACGCCATTCCCCTCTACAGAGGAGCATGTTAGCGCATAGGGTTTCCATCCTGATTCGGTAGGGGGGAATAGTGCCAATGCGTTTTTGAAACTAACTTTCGCTGCTTCTGCCCGCTCTTTGTTTGAGCCATCGCATTTATTGATAGCTATTCCATCTGCCATCTCCATGATACCACGTTTGATGCCTTGTAGTTCGTCACCGGTGCCGGTTACTTGTAGTAGAAGAAAGAAATCAACCATGGAGTGTGCTGCCGTCTCTGATTGTCCTACCCCGACAGTCTCCACGAGTATCGTATCAAAACCAGCTGCTTCGCACAGCACGATAGTCTCTCGTGTTTTACGTGCGACACCTCCGAGGCTTCCTGCCGATGGGCTAGGGCGTATAAAGGCATTCTTCTCAGTGGATAGTTGGTTCATACGGGTCTTATCTCCCAATATACTCCCTTTGCTACGCTCGGAAGAAGGGTCTATAGCCAGGACTGCAAGTCGTTTGCCTTGTTCACAGAGTTTTGTGCCGAGAGCCTCTATAAATGTTGATTTGCCGGCTCCAGGTACACCTGTTATACCTAATCGAATAGCATTACCAGCATGAGAGAGGCAACGTTTGATAACCTCTTGAGCAATGCGTTGGTCGCTGTTTAGTTGGCTCTCAACCAATGTCACCGCTTGGCTTAGCAGGGTGATATCGCCACGCAGTATCCCCTCTACATATTCATCGGCAGACAGTACTTGTTTACGGCGATGAAAGACAGAATAGGGATTAACAGATGGTAGGTTCTCTACACCTGCATTCACAGCCAATCCTTTGTATTGGGCACTATTCTCTGGATGTTTCATTATACTATTGTTATTCTGTTGTCCAGTTGATTTTCAGAGTGATGATTGGACTTTCCGGGTCATTTGTTATCAGTGTGGCAGTGCGTGAGTAGTGTGTGGGTTCTGCAGAGTGTTCTCCCTTGCTGTTTTGTGCATTGATATCTACTTTGATATCACCGCGATGACCACTCTTGATAGCAGACTTAGGTGCGGTCATATTGATCAACTTATCATCCAAAACGACCCGGCGCACCCATAATGGGTCGGATCCTGCGTTCTTGATAGCGATCTTAAATGATGCTTTCTTCCCTGCTTTCACTGTGCCCAGATCGATAGTCCGTTCTATCTCTACTATAGGTGCTTGTTGACGTTGTTCAACAGTCAACTTGGAGAAGTCCTCTTGCAGATTGGCAGTCAAACGAATTGCATACTCATCTGTCAGCACGCGTTTCCCGTTCACCATCATGTAGATACGTGCATCCACCGGACCATACAGTGGGCACTCATCCGGCAGTAATGTGATGATTAGTTTACCTGTCTCTTTGGGTTGTACTTCGGCTAACGTAAGTTGAGTTGCGAAATAAACATCTTGGTCACGCATCAAGTAATCTACTTTGATGGCATGGTCTGTCTCGTTGGCATATTCTATCTCTAATGTTTTCTTATCTCCTTTCTTTACAGAGCCGAAGTTCAGGTTATTCTTTTTTACACTCAACTCGCCCATCTTCACAGGGTAGTTATCCACAGGCTTAACAGGTTTAGGAATGACCTCTCCCTTGATGTACAATCGTTTTGTTGCTTCCTGGGCGTTGCTCGTCACAGTAATGGTTTTCTGGAAACGACCTGGGCGACCGTTAGGGTTATACGTAACCGTTATCTGACCTGTCTGACCGGGTTCAATGGGTTCGCGTGTCCATTTGGGTGTGGTGCAGCCACAACTGGCGCGGACATTGCTCAATACTAAAGGAGACATTCCTTCGTTTTTGAATTCGAAGACGGTCGTAACTCTACCATCTGCTTCATTAATCTTGCCAAAATCATGCTCGGTCTTGGTAAAAGTCATCACGGGGTCTTGCCCCATTACTGCAACTGCCATTAGCAGAAAAGCAGTAAAACTCATTACTCTTTTCATATTGTTACATTATGATTATTGTTTCTCTATCGTTGGTTGTGTATTATCTTGGCTGTCAACGCGAAGAACGGTTACTGCCGTCACACTTTCTATTTCGCGCAGATCCTTGCACATCATACTCAATGTCTTCTGCTCAAATATCCATATTTGTACCTCGCAATCGAATAGGTTGTTGTTGGTTGTGATATGTAAGTCGTGGATATTGAGATGATATTTGTTGCAGATGATAGTCAGCATACGCATCAGCAGTCCAAATGTGTCCTCCCCTTTTATCTGAATATACGCTAACCGGGCAGTGGTGTTTTTACCTGGATGAATCAGACTCCACAAGCCGTTACCTTTGCGGAAATGCTTTTTTATACAATCGCGTGCCTTGGCAGTCACCACTATCTCTAACCACTCTTGTTCAGGCTGTTGTTTGTCTGAAGTCAATACGTCCACTTGGTCACCGCTCCGCAGTATGTAACTGATGGGGCGTGCAGTATGGTTCACGTTGGCACCTATGCAATGGTCTCCTAATTCGGTATGCAACTGGTACGCAAAATCCAGTACGGTAGCTCCTTGAGCCAAGGTTCGTATATCACCTTTGGGCGTGAATACGAAAACCTCGTGTGCATATAGGTTCAACTTGAACGTGTCTAAGAACGCCATAGCATCAGGGTCGGGGTTCGTTAGTACGTCCTTTATCTCCATCAGCCACTTGTCTATCTCTCCCTCGCTGTCGTCGCCTGTCTTGTATCTCCAGTGGGCGGCTAAACCATGCTCTGCTATCTCGTGCATACGCTCTGTACGTATCTGCACCTCGACCCATTGTCCATGTAGTCCCATCACCGTGACATGCAATGCCTCATAGCCATTGGCTTTGGGTGTGGATATCCAATCACGTATGCGTTCCGGATGAGGACGATATATCTCTGTGATGGCTGAATATATCATCCAACACTGGTCTTTCTCTGACAGAGAAGCGTTTGGCTTGAACACTATGCGCGCTGCGAGCAGGTCATATACCTGTTCAAAAGGAATACCTTTTGCCACCATCTTCTTGTAGATAGAATAGACAGACTTGATACGGGCAGTCAACTGGAACTCATATCCCATCTGCACTAATCTCTCGCGAATGGGTGCTGCAAACTCCTCAAAGTTATCTAATTGTGCATCTTTGTTGGCTTGCAACTTCAACTCTATCTCATTGTACAAGTCCGGGTGTTCGTATTTGAAACTCAGGTCTTCTAATTCTGTCTTGATGGGGAATAACCCCAATCGATGGGCCATCGGAGCGTAGATATACTGGGTCTCCGTTGCTATCTTGTGCTGCTTCTCAATGGGCTGAGCAGACAGGGTGCGCATGTTGTGCAAGCGGTCGGCTAACTTGACCAGCATCACACGGATATCGTCTGACATCGTCAGCAGTAACTTGCGTACGTTCTCTGCTTGCTTCTTCGCTTGATCTCCGAACACACCGCCTGATATCTTGGTCAACCCTTCTACTATACCGGCTATCTTCGGACCGAACTGGTGTTCTATATCATCAATGGTATAGTCTGTATCTTCCACCACATCATGCAGCAGCGCAGAGCAGATACTGGTGCTACCTAATCCTATATCTTTGACTACGATACGTGCCACGGCTAAAGGATGTAGTATGTACGGCTCGCCGGATAACCGACGGACACCGTTATGCGCTTGTTTGGCAAAATGGTAAGCACGAGTAATCAGCTCCACTTTCTGACGATGCGTTGTGTGCGCATAGTCATCCAGGAGTGCCTGAAACTCTTGCTCTATACGTTGTTCCTCTTCGGGGGTGAAATCACTGTCTAACATACTTACATACCCATTAGTGCGGTTGATGATACTCTTCCGCACATCGGGCTGCAAAGTTACTACTTATTCTCAATATACACAACCCCTGTCTATTTTTCTCTGACAAAGATATTTTCTTATTCTTTATTTCTCACTCTCTCACCAATTACACATCAAAAATTAAACATTACACATTGAACAACACAGGCTGACCTTCAGCAGAACATAAGCCGATCTTGAGCAGACCTTAACCCGACCATAACCTCCACAAAAATATAGCATTTTTAATATTCAACAACTATACACCGAAAAAACTCCATTGTCAACTTCCAAACTCATTCAACTTCTCCTAAACTTCTCAACTTATAAACCTCAAAAAATTGCACACCTGCAAACTTTTTATTACCTTTGCAGCGGTTTAGCAATAAGCCATTTAACAACGGGTGCGAAGCGTCGCACCGTACAACATAACATAAACAACAAGCATTACTATTATTTCGTGTCTGCCGAAAAGCCCTGCAAATCTTTTA
>CAVKDW010000109.1:0-4360 GCA_963655075.1 Muribaculaceae bacterium
GTATATACGTTTCCAATAGTCTTACTTTCGGGGATAAAGGCACTATTTGGACATCGTTCAAGCATGCTGGGATAAGCACGGTTTCTCCTTTAGATATTTGTATAGGTGGCTGATCACAATCTGTTGAACGAATAGTAGCATCTCCTTCAACGCACATATAAGTAACGAAACTGTCTAATGGTGCATAGTCCCTTCCTATCTCCCTATTGAAACACAGCAAGTTTGTCGTGAAATGCACGTCCTCTATGAGATTAACAGAACCCAATTCGGGCGCATTGTATTCTATCTTAGGTTGCTCGTTTACAGTATAATCAACAACCTCCAAAGCCTCCTGGATATGCAAAGGACGCATCTTTCCATCTAATCCCAACCTGTCGTAATCATATATACGATAAGTAAGGTCACTCGATTGTTGTATCTCTGCCACTTGTACACCTTTATTCAGTGCATGTACAGTCCCTGCAGGCAAAAAGATTACATCTCCGGTTTGGACAGGAACAAGATGCAACAAATCTTTCAATCGATGCTCTGCTAAGGTCTGCTGCAGCTCCTCCATATCTATCTCTTGCGCAAATCCCAACACCAACGTAGCACCTTCTACTGCATCAACGACATACCACATCTCAGTCTTCCCCCATTCTCTATGCCGATCATAAGCAGTCATGTCATCAGGGTGCACCTGGACACTGAGAGCATCTTGGGCATCAATAAACTTCTCAAGCAAGGGGAAACGGTTACCATAAATGCGATAAATCGGCTCACCTACCAACTCATCCATGTACGTTTCTAACAAATCTTGTAAAGTATCACCTGCTAACGAACCATTGCTGACAACAGACACAAACTGTCCATAGCAAGAGACCTGCCAAGACTCACTACCCCATATCTTAGGGATGTGTTGAGGTTTGAATTTGAGAGGATAAAGCATTACTTGATACCGCGTAGTTTCTTTTCCCAATTCCATGCGCTGAGCAGTACATCCTCCACGGGCGTATCAGCCTTCCAACCTAATACCTTGTTAGCCTTATCAGGGTTAGCCCAGACCTGCTCAATATCTCCTTCACGCCGTCCTACTATCTGGTAAGGGATATTAACACCTGTAACTTTCATAAATGAATTGACAATCTCTAACACGCTAAGCCCCCGACCTGTGCCCAAGTTGAATACCTCGACTTGATCTGTGGCTTGCTTGGTCAACATACGTTCAACAGCCTTCACATGTGCTTTGGCTAAATCAACTACATAAATGTAGTCCCTTATGCACGAACCGTCAGGTGTGTTATAGTCATTACCAAACACTTTTAACTCTTTACGCAACCCCGCTGCTGTTTGGGTAACAAAAGGCAATAGATTGTTTGGAACACCATTGGGCAACTCCCCTATCCAAGCAGATGGGTGCGCACCGATAGGATTGAAATAACGTAAGATTATAGCATGCAATTTATCATCCGTATGTGCCTGATCACGAAGAATCTCTTCATTGATTTGTTTGGTATTACCATAAGGGGATAATGCAGGTTGTATAGGTGCAGTCTCATCTACAGGGAGATGTTCTGGCGTAGGCTGCCCATAGACTGTACATGAACTGGAGAAGACAATATTTTGTACTTGATGTATCTTCATCAGTTCTAATAGCGTAATGAGCGAACCTATATTGTTGCGATAGTATAATAATGGTTTCTCGACGGATTCTCCAACAGCTTTACTGGCAGCAAAATGAATGACAGCAACAATGTCCATATACTTCTTGAACACCTTTTCCATCGCTGCATAATCATTACAATCTACCTGTTCAAAAGCAGGCTGCTTGCCAACAATAGCACGGATGCCATCTAAGACTGTTAGGTTAGAGTTACTCAGGTTATCCACAATAACAACATCGTACCCTCGCTGCATCAACTCTACAACAGTATGCGAACCTATATATCCGGTTCCTCCAGTAACTAATATCCTTGCCATATCAGAACAATTTTGCTGGGTAAGCACCATCGTTTACCAACTGTTGTATCTTATCTACCACCATTTGTCTGTCTTCGGCGTATGTAACACCAAACCATCTGGAAGGCGTATCTAATACTTCGCATGTTACCTTACCGGCCTTTATCAAGTCATTGACAACGGTTGGTATGTAAAACTCTTTCTTCAACTCTTGCCCGTTAACCGTCAGGAACTGCTTAAACGCTATCTCTGAGTATTCAAAGTACTCTGGTGTGAATCCCCACATATTCATACTGACAGGAGTCTCAAAGGGGATCTCTACGTCTTGCCCATTCTCATCCACAAAGCATATATGCCCGTCCTTATTCTCTATAGATGTACGCTCCACAACATCTGTCAAAAATCCATATTTGTCTGTTGCACACACACCGCGACTGACACTGCCATGCTCACTAAGTGTATTGCCAACACGATACCCTGCCATACAATACTTCCCTTGTTGACCATCTACAGCGCATAGGAATTTAGCCATCACTTCAAAAGACTCTCTTCCATAGAAATCATCAGCATTGATTACCATAAAAGGTTCTTTGATAATATCTTTTGCCATCAACACTGCATGGTTAGTACCCCATGGTTTGGTACGTTCTGTATTATATGTATATCCCTCAGGTACATTGTCCAAAGACTGATAACAAATCTCACACGGTACATGGTTTTTATATTTACTGAGTACCACACGTCTAAAATCAGCATCAAAATCTTTACGGATAACAAAGACAACTTTACCAAAGCCCGCACGAAGTGCATCGAACACGCTATAGTCCATTATGGTCTCACCATTAGGACCTAATCCGTCTATCTGTTTAAGACCTCCATAACGGCTTCCCATTCCCGCCGCTAAGACAAACAATGTAGGTTTCATCTTGTATATAATTTATTGTTCTTCTACTTCTATATGTCCATTATGCTTTTTGTGTCTTATCCACCGCCCGTACACCTCAGAACAGTTACCGGCAGTGATAAAAGCCTTAATGTCATTGTTACGTACAAACGCCATAACAGAGGCAAACTCGTCTTGCGTTAACAGGGCTTGTATCTCAATATATGGCTCATTACTGTAACCTCCTTGTACATTGTACAACGAACAACCTCGCAATAGATCAGAGACTATGTAATGACGAATCTTCTCATAATCATTCGAGATGATACATACACGCTTCTTCCTGTTAAGAGAGGCTGTGAAATAATCAACAACCAATCCATTGATCCATGTACCGATCAACCCAATGACCACCATACGGAAATCATTGATGAGAAAAGCAGTGCAACAGATTGCAGCGCCCGCAACAGAGACTGACCTGCCAATATCAAAATGTAGGTACTTATTCACTAACTTGGCTAAAATATCCAATCCTCCGGTCGAGGCATTGATGCTGAACTCGAACGCCTGGCATGCAGACAACAATAGCACAAAACATATCAAGTCAAACCAAACGTCACCCGTACCCAAACCAGCAGACATCACAGAGTCTTTGACTTGTTCAAGCACCTCACCTCCACGACTTAATAGATAAGGATTACCATGGGCATCCAACACACGCTCACCCATCTGCAACTGTGCCAAAATATCAGGATTCTCGATGACCTTGTGAGTCAGATTGGTATAGGGATATATCCTGTCCCATATTTGAATAAGCGGCCCCAATATCATAGCCGTATATACAGTCTTGGCACCAAACTCATTACCTATAAGCAAAAAAGCTAACACTAACAGAAAAGCATTGATACCCACTATCCAATACGATAAGGTATCTGCATTACCACCCAAGAATGTGTTAAAGACAATACTAAGTCCGGAGATGGTTCCGATAATAAGATGACTCGGCATAAGAAAATAATAAACAGCGGCAGCACCGCATAGCATACCGAGAGTCATCATAAGTAACTCCTTCCAGAACTTTCTGGTACCTAATGCATGCCAAAAAGATTTGACAAGGTTCACCCAATACTGAAAGGTGAAATACTGTTTTACGTATTCGTTCATAGATATTAGATATTATCTTTTATAATTAGCCGTGCTGTTCTTCTCGTTGTCTGACTCAACAAGATAGTTCTTCCTGCTTTCTCCTTTTCCAATATATCCAGTGTCGTACCGCGTATAGTCAACAACTTCAACCCCTCGTTCCAAGATACCGCAAAGTCTTTCTCCAATTCATTAATCACCTGACTCACATACATCGAGTTATCCACACATACCGAGATCGTGATCGCACTGGATTGTATAAGTGATACTTTCAATCGATAGCGGTGTATGATATCAAAGATATGACTTAAACTCTCCTCAAGGACAAAAGCAAAATCTTTGGCACGGACAGTAATGAGTACCTGGTTTTGTCGCCATATATACACCGGTACACCT
>CAVKDW010000110.1:0-4334 GCA_963655075.1 Muribaculaceae bacterium
TCTTTCTCTCCAAAAGGAGGAATTCAGAGTATATGCAGGCAAGTCTGGCGACTTGACCGCAGGCGAGGCGCCCGCGTTACCTTGGGGTTACTCAATGGTTTGATACACATGTTTCAAGAAGAGGACACATGCCGCCATGTGTGTGCCATAGGGAGCGAAGTCGAAGGTGACTGTGGAGTAGTTGGTGTTGTTTTCGTTATTGGTGTTGGTTGGAGCGATGGACTTCTGCAGTTGCACACTGTTCACGAAAGGTACCATGTCATCCTCTGTACTATGGAACAGACAGGTCGGGCAGTGAGGGACATAGCCCAGTATGCTACTCTGCTGCAGGGCGCTGTAGAAGCGTGCTGTCTCGGGTTGTGTCTTGTCGCGTCCTGCCTCGGTCATGACTCTGCTCAGCCGGTTGCTCCGTAACAAAGCATCCAACTCATTCACCGTATAGCGTTTCGACTCCACCCATTCCTCGTAGTGGGTCAGCAGGGGTTCCTGGAAGAAGTCCTGTTTCCTGAGGTTCAGACGGTACCCTGCGTTAGTTCCCATTATCAGCATCGGTATGGCACATGGTATGCCGGTGGAGTCCTGCTCTACGCAATAGTCGTAGGTCGTTGCCACATCATACGGTCCTGCTCCAGCATATACGGCAGTCAGTGTCCACTCGGGCATGTTTTGCTCTATCATATAAGCCACACCGAGTGCTACCGGTCCACCTTCCGAATAGCCGTAACTGATGACCTTGTTCGGGCAGGTGTAGCCGTAATATGAGAGCACCTCCGGGAGTGCCTTGAGCAGGTCTGTCGTCGCTTTTGCTGCACTCTGCCAGTACAGGTACGGGTGCGTATAGTTGGCGGAGATACCAAAACCGACATAGTCTGCCATCACCACTGCATAGCCTTTTGTGACAAACACACTCTCGAACGGACAGCAGTTGCTTGGGGCTTCGTGATTGCTGCCAATCGTGTAATGGCACGCTAACACCACTCCTTTTAGTTCCCGGGTATAAGGTAAGATGATTTTGCCGGAGAGTAGCAGTGAGTCGCCATTGGGTTGTATGCCGGTGTAACAGCACGGTAAGTGTAACGTCTTTTTATTCAGCATCTTTTCTATAGTCTGCTGAATACCTTGTGTACATTCGTCCGAGTAATGATGTCGCTTGAGTGTCCGTCCTATGATATTCCACACAGCGTTGCCATTCAGAAGGTTCTTGAGCGTGCATAGGTTGCTTTTTGTCTTTTTTACTATCGGTAGTGCCGCCGTATCTAATGGCGACAGGCAGATGTAGTCGGTAGTGGTGAGCGTGTCCTTGGCGGTGGTGCGTGCCGGGGCGGCCGCCATAAGTTCTACGCACAGACATAGGAGGCATCCGACTATAAAGGATTTGGGGTTAATCATCTGTGTCATGGCACTTGGTTTTGAGAACTAAGTGCAAAGGTAGGATAAAATTTGCGTGTGAGCAAATTTTAGTTGAGAGTGCGCAGTAGTAAAACAATATATTAAATCACACAACTATTCTTTTTTACTTGCACACATCAACTAAAAATGTTATTTTTGCGCTCTGTAACATTTTTAATTCGTTTGAAATTATGACATATTCCGAAAGAATAGAGCAACTGACTGCTACTGTAAATCCCGAAATCGTGGACTTTAATGAACCACGAACAGAAGCACGTATTCCTACACAAGCAAGTTCGGAATTTATTACCAATAAAGAGCAGGGGGATTGGGCAGAGTTGCTATTGTTTCATGCGATTAATGACTGCTCTAGTAATTATGTGGCAGTTCGCTATGGAAAGTCAGACAATCTTGTTGCGGGAGATGATGGCTTCGACGAATTCTTTGTGGAATTTCAAAACGAACTGGACACTATTGGGAAACGCCCCGATTTACTCATCTTCAAACGCGAGGATTTCGATGACGCATTGGGCTTGGATATTAGTAAAATAGCTCATCGAAAGATTGATAATTATGTCAAAAAAGCCATCGCAGGTATAGAAGTGCGTTCCAGTGCCTTCCTGATAAACCACTATGAGGCTGCAATGGAGAAAATGCGCAGGCAGAGCATTGAGGAAGCACTGCAAATCAAAGGTGTCATCCTTTCGGAGTATCGTGATTTATTGGCACTGCCCGCAAGAAACAGTTATATCCAGACATTGGAAAGTATTAACGAATCAACCATTAACAATATCAATTTGCGTGTACCCGGGTGGCGTTCTACTCCGAGATTGTCGGAACTAAACCAACTATTCAAACAGTTGCAGCAATGTATCAAAAAACTGCAAAAAAGAGATTACTTGTCTATTACGCCAAAAGTGGAAGACATCAAAGTAGTTTACAAGTGGATACAGACTTTTAATGTGCCGCACTATTATTTCCAAGTCTTTTTCGATAAAATATATGGTATTTCTTTTGAGCAGATTCTGCAACTGATATCCTCTCCCGACCAAGAAGGACAGGTGTTCTCTATTGAAGAAGATACGAAAAACCAAAATAAAACCACTATCAAAATCCGCTCAAACTATGGAGTAGAGATAGCATCTAGAGTGGTCGAACCTACGCATGCAAGCAGGCGTAAGGAACTCAATAGAGGCAGATTGTTGTTTTATGTTACTTTCCAAGGAGGTACTGCATATCTTGATATAGATAATCTGAAAAACATTCTCGGTATAAAGGGCGAATTCTAATGGATAACGGGTTAGAAAAACAATACATAAAGAGTGTTGATTTCGCCCACCGTAAAGAATATGCACAATTCTTTACTCCTGTGGAAATTGCACAATTTATGAGCAGATGGTTGTTGCAAAATGACAACATGCATTCTGTATTGGAGCCTGCATTTGGATTAGGTATTTTTTCGCGTGCTTTGCTTGAAGTGAAAAAAGATATCCATATCGCTGCGTTTGACATTGATGGTGTCATTTTGAATATAGCACATAAAACATTTTCTGCTCTCTCCAATATAAATATTCAACAACAAGACTATTTACAAACCGATTGGAATAAAAAGTATGACGGAATTATTTGTAATCCACCATACTTAAAATTTCACGATTATGATAATGCTGCTAGTATTGCAACCATAAAGAAACACTTAAATTATACATTATCAGGGTTTACTAACCTATATACTCTATTTCTCCTAAAATCGATAAACCAACTTAATGAAGGAGGTCGATGTGCCTATATAATCCCCTCTGAATTTCTAAATGCAGATTATGGAGTGGCTGTAAAGAAATACCTATTGGAATCTCGTAAAGTGCGTCATATCATTGTCTTTGATTTCAAAGAAGATGTTTTTGAAGATGCTATCACTACGGCTTGCATTGTACTTTGTTCCAATGAAGCAGGCAACCATTCCTTGCGTTTTTCATTAGTGGAGAGCCTTTCACAGTTATATGATATTGAGCAATATATATACCGGCAATCGTACCCGACGGAACATTTCTGTGAGTATGAATATGCCACGCTTGATCCTGCTATAAAGTGGCGTAACTATTACACGAAAGAGATAAAAAAACAATATCGAAATTTGGTACCCTTTCACACTTTTGCTAAAGTAACAAGGGGAATAGCCACAGGAGCAAATCAGTACTTTACATTCAATTCCACTAAAGTCGAACAACATCGAATTCCTGCATCTAACTTTGTACCATGTGTATGTCATTGCACAGATGTGCCAAACATCTTTTTTGACGACAGCATTTTTGACAAACTTGTTCAGGAAAACAAATCGGTATTCTTATTTGACGGGCAAAAAAATCAAGAAGATACAAATGTGCAGCAATACATACAATATGGCATCAACACACGTATTAATGAGAAATATCTGACAGCCTCCCGCACACCATGGTATGCTTTGGAGAAACGCCCTGCGCCCCCTATTTGGGTCACAGTGTTCAACCGTAGCGGGTTGCGTTTTGTCAGAAACTATTCAAAAGCGACAAACCTGACCACTTTCCATAGTGTTTATGTAAACGAGAATTATCAAGACTATACAGACCTGTTGTTTGCATATTTGCTTACCAAAACAGCACATAATATATTTGATACTAACAGGCGAGAATATGGCAACGGACTTGGAAAATTTGAGCCTAACGATTTGAACCACTCCAATGTCCTTGACTTAACGGTCATTTCGCAAGCTGACCAACAGCAAATACTTTCTTTTCTAAATAGAATTAAAAGAGGAGAAATGCAATGTATTGAAAACATTGATATTATTGTCCGTAAGTATGCGTTGGGTAATGATAATACAAATGCGGAAAAATCAATAGATTTCTATGAGGTTCTCAAGTCTTATCCTGAAGAGATTATTCACAACGTAGATGGCAATGAGGATT
>CAVKDW010000111.1:0-4236 GCA_963655075.1 Muribaculaceae bacterium
GTATATTGTTGGTTATAGCATTGGCGGTATTAGTGATCGCCATACGCATTCCGTCGCACCGTAAACTACTGTATGCCAATCTGAATTCATTCATTACGATGTTGTTAGGTGGTTTGTGGCATGGTGCGAGTTGGAACTTTATGATATGGGGAGGTCTAAATGGATTAGGTATGATTGTTTATAAGTTTTGGAAGCAGATGAGTTGGCATGTCCGTATGGGGGCTATCACGTTATTGGCTACTCTCCTTGTCACGTTGGATGCTCTTTTAGGGACGCCTGTATTAAATCTGTTTTGCGTATGGATATTGATACTTTGGGTGGGTACTTTGGTTCGTTATATCAACTATATCGTTTGTAGTGGTCATCCTACGCGTGATGGTCGTTGGGAAGTTGTAAAGTGTCGGCTGTCCAATATGTGGGCTATTGTTCAGACTTTTGTTTTTATCACGTTTACCCGTTTGTTTTTCCGTTCCGGCAGTAATCTTGATCCGGCTACTGCGAATCAACAGGCGTGGGAGACTGCACGTAATATGGTCAATCAGATAGGTGGAGCATGGAATAATGCTATTATCCCAGACTTTTTGTATGAGTATCGTTATGTAGTGGTATTGTTTGCCATAGGGATGCTTATTCATTGGTTCCCCACTCGTTTCAAGCGTTGGTATCGTGTGCAATTTGCTCTATTGCCGGTATGGGCAATGGTGTTGATTGCGGCGGTAACTGTGGTTGTTATTTATCAGTTTATAACTGCCGATTTACAGGCATTTATTTATTTCCAATTCTAATGTTAATCGGTCTTACAGGTGGTATTGGTAGTGGCAAGAGTACTCTTGCAGCAGGTTTGCATGAGTTAGGTTATCCTATCTATGACACGGATGCGCATGCAAAGCAGATTATTCTAACTAATCCAATGGTACGTTCCCAGGTGGAATTATTGTTTGGCAGTGAGGTGTTGGAGGGTAATGTCTATCATACGCATTTAGTTGCAAAACAAGTATTCCATGACCCTGGTATGTTGGACAAGTTGAACCGTATTGTTCATCCTGCAGTGGCTTTTGATGTACAGGAGTGGGAGCGGGAGGAGGTTCGTTGTCATCCCCAGCAGCCATTTTGTTTTGTAGAGAGTGCTATCTTGTATCCGAGTGGTTTTGATCGGTTATGTAACCGTATTGTGGTTGTTACCGCTCCAGAGGGCATACGTATCCAGCGTGTTGTAGAGCGTGACCATACAAGCGTTGACAGGGTGCAGGCCCGCATACGTGCTCAAGAGTCTGCCATTGATGTTCACCGTGCCGATTTGGTTGTTCATAATGACGGGACAACTCCTATCTCAGAATTATGTAAGCAGATACAAGCGTTTTTGAGCACCATTCCTACAGGAGAACAGAATTACGTGTAGAGAAGTTTGGTTATCCTGTTTTGGCAGTATCAAAGATTTATTGTACTTTTGTACATTCGTATGTAATCCGTTGTATAATATATATATATATTTTCACTATGCAAACTTCTTCTGTTTATCGTTCGCAGGCGCGTGAGTCGCTGCAAGGTCGTTGGTCAAGTGCTGTTGTAGCAACACTTATTGTCGTAGTTATTGCTTCTGTTAGCGTTGCTTGTTCAACAACATCACAGTATGTATTTGATTGGTCTGTCGGGTTCGTAAGCGGTTTTACAAGTGTGTGGTCATTGCTTGTGTGTGCGCCTTTGGGATATGCTTTTTCCATAGCCATCTTATCTTTGGTTCGCAGGGATGAGAAAGAAGTGGCGGTCAATATGTTTTCTAATTTTAAGAACAACTATGGCTCGCTATTGATAACTGCATTCTTGGTCAGTTTGTTGGTAGGTCTTTTAGCCGTTGTTACTTTGGGTATTGCCGGTATCATTTTCAGTTATGCCTATCGTATGGTCCCTTACTTGTTAAAAGACTATCCCACTCTATCTCCACAAGAGGCGATGAAGACAAGTCGAGAGATGATGCGTGGTCATAAGTTCGAGTTATTTCTTTTGGATTTGAGTTTTATCGGTTGGATACTGTTAAGCATACTCACTTTTGGTATTGGTTATTTATGGTTGGCACCTTATATGCAGACAGCGACAGCACATTTCTATGAAGATCTAAAAGCAGAGGCTATTGTAGATACAGACAGTGAGGTGGAGGCGTAACTCAGGCATAGATGAAAGCCATGATTTTTGCAGCGGGTTTAGGAACCCGCCTTCGTCCATTGACTGATAACATGCCTAAGGCGTTGGTTACTTTGGCAGGTAAGACGCTATTGCAGTGGCAGATAGAGAAGTTATGTTCTGTCGGCATTCGGGATATAGTGATCAATGTTCATCATTTCCCGGATATGATTATTGACTATTTGGGTGAGCACCACAATTTCGGTTGTTCTATTTGTATTAGTGATGAGCGGGAAAAGTTATTGGATACGGGGGGGGGATTGCTCCATGCCCGTTCCTTGTTATCCACTGAAGATGATGAGCCTATTTTAGTTTGCAATGTAGATGTTCTGTCGAACATTGATTTGAGGCTTTTGTTGCATAGTTATGATCGTAAGGAGTTGGGGTTATTGGTTGTCAGTGAGCGTTCCACTCAGCGTTACCTGCTCTTTGATGATATGAATCGGCTGCATGGCTGGACGAATGTGGTAACGGGAGAGGTGCGTCCTGATGACCTTAGGATGTGTGATGAATGGCAGTCTATGAAGCGTTTTGCTTTTTCCGGCATGCAGGTGCTTGGTCCCCGCGTATTCGATTTGATGGATGATATAGTAAAAGAGAAAGGAGAATGTTTCTCCTTGATTGATTTGTATCTCAGTATTGCAAATAAGGCTGTGTTACGTGCTTACGTGCCTTCCAACTATAAGATGATGGATATAGGGAAAATAGGTCAGTTGCACGATGCGGAAGTGTTTGCGGAGAGCATTCTGTCACAGGGATAACACTTCCCCTACCAAGAACGTTGTTCAGGAGGGCCGCAGGTTCCTAACAAAAAGGAAACAGTCTATACTACGGGATAGGCTGTTTTTCTTTTTGAGTATAGGTACTTGCGGATAGTTACTATTGTTGCGGTACAGTCATCTGTAGTGCATGTTGCATACATGTGACCTTGCATGGTCCCATGATATCCATAATGATACCATCTGCCTCGAACATAAGATGTTTTTTGGTGTTCAGGACAAGTTCTTTTGACGTAGTAGTGTGTATAAATGGCAGGTCCACCAGTTTCCCATTGAAGAGTTTTGGTATTGCCTTCATGATTTGTTTGAAGGTTGGTTTTATGACAAACATTGAATGGAATATGCTATCACATGGGTCTGCATCAGGATTCAGACGCATGCCTCCTCCCACATAGGGTCCATTGGCTATGTTCATTGCATACATCGGTCCTTCCGCTATCGTTTCATTATCCGAGTCAAGGCGAACATGTACGGACTTGTATTGTGCTAATGCTATGAAGAGTGCGAAGAAATAGTTGACATGGTGACTGCCGATATAGTATTTCAATTCTATTGCTGTTTTGCAGCATAGCGGGTCAATACCAAATCCGACGGAGTTAATAAAGTATCGGTGATGTTCTATGCCATTTCTCCAATATGTCACACATCCCACGTCTATTGGTTGTGCTTTCCCGTTAAAGAAGAGGTCGAGTGATCGTTTGAAGTCTTTATTTAGTTTCCAGTATCTTGCGAAGTCGTTGCCTGTTCCTCTTGGCATGAGTCCAAACTGTATCTTTTTGCGTTGTTCCGGGTCAATGTCCGCCCGCATTATACCATTGATTACTTCGCTGAGTGTACCGTCTCCACCGAGTACGAGTATCTGGTCATAACCTTTCTCCACCAGTTCTCGTCCGAGTTCAATAGCGTGTCCTGAGTATTTAGTGACTCTATATGTAAAAGGCTGATGACGTTGTTTCAATAGTTTCCACAAGTACAACCGCTGTGCCCGGAAGGCTCTTTTCCCTGATTTGGGATTGATGACTATTCCTAACATTCTGCTTCTCTTTGTATTAGAAAAGGGAATATCCCTGCTCTGTTACTTCTATTCAGAAGTTTCTGCAAAGGTACAAAAAAGAAAGCACACTACCAAAAAGTAGTATGCTTTTTTGCTATCTTACGTGCCAATTACTTGAAATAGTTAGCGACTTTTTCGTTTTCGACTATCTCCTCTTGGAAGATGTATGCACCTGTTTTGGGGCTTTTCACCATTTTGATGCACTTGGAGTGATTACGTCCTGCT
>CAVKDW010000112.1:0-4008 GCA_963655075.1 Muribaculaceae bacterium
GGAATGGAAATGCAGTATATAGGAATAATACCTGCTCGGTACGCTAGTACACGCTTCCCTGGTAAGCCGCTGATAGATATCTGTGGCAAGCCAATGATACAGCGCGTGTACGAGCAAGCACATAAGGCGTTAGATATCGTCATCGTGGCAACAGATGACCAACGTATATACGATGTCGTACGTTCTTTCGGTGGAGAAGTGGTGATGACATCACCTGATCATAAATGCGGTACAGACCGCGTTGAGGAGGCATACGAGATTTACAAAGCCTCACGACCTTATCCATTGACAGACGAGGATGTCGTGATTATCAATATTCAAGGCGATGAACCTTTCATCCAACCATCACAGATCCACGCCCTTCAGTCTTGCTTTCCTACAGAGATAGCCACACTGGTTAAGCCTTATACAAAACAAGACACCTTGGCCGACCTCGAGAATCCAAACAATCCAAAAGTTGTTTTCTCAAAACAAACAGGTGAGGCTTTATATTTCTCACGCAGCATAATACCCTATCTGAGAGGAATAGATAAGGAAGAGTATATCAGTAAGGGGGTATTCTACCGCCATATTGGGATGTATGCTTATCGTGCGGACATACTGAAGCGTATCACACAAATGCCACAGACACCACTGGAACTGGCAGAAAGTCTTGAGCAGTTACGCTGGTTAGAGAATGGTATTAAGATACGGGTGGCAGTATGCAACACCTACTCGATAGGGATAGACACTGCAGAAGACCTACAGCAAGCAATAGAATATTTGAAACATAAACCAATAAACGTATAAGCGTATGAACAACACTCCAACACCCCATATAGGGGCAAAGTATGGCGAGATAGCCGAGACTGTCATCATGGCAGGCGACCCTCTGCGCGCAAAACTCATGGCAGAGAAGTTCCTAAACAATCCGGTACAGTTCAATAATGTACGGGGTATGTTAGGATTTACCGGAGACTATCAAGGGAAACCTGTAAGTGTGATGGGACACGGCATGGGGATACCGTCTATCGGTATCTATAGTTACGAATTGTATAACTTCTATGGAGTGAATACTATTATTCGCGTCGGCAGCGCAGGGAGTATTCACAAAGACTTGCACATAGGCGACCTCGCTATTGCTATGGGAGCGTGCACGAATAGCAATTTTGCAGCACAATTTGAGTTACCGGGCACGTATGCTCCTATTGCCGACTTTGACCTATGCAGACGCGCAGCAGAAGCATGCGAACGCTTCGGTTACCACTATCGTGTAGGCAACGTGTTCTCCTCTGACACTTTCTATACAGAGAACGCACACAACGACAAATGGATAAATATGGGTGTGCTGGCTGTCGAAATGGAGGCTCCCGCATTGTATATGAACGCCGCTCGGGCAGGGAAAAAAGCATTAGTAATATGTACTATATCAGACAATATATTAACGGGAGAGGTGACAACAGCAGAAGAACGACAGAATAACTTTACCCACATGATGGACGTTGCGTTCAGTCTGATATAGAACTTGGAAAACCTCCATAATATGCTTTGCATAGGTAACTAAGCAAATTTATTTGTACTAAAATAGGACGCCCCGTTTGCGTATAATGAGAAAAAGTACTACCTTTGCAACCGCTTTTGGGAAAGTTGTCTGAGTGGTCGAAAGAGCTGCACTCGAAATGCAGTGTACGCATTACGTCGTACCGGGGGTTCGAATCCCTCACTTTCCGCAAGGGGAAAAGAGAAGAGTTGTTTAAACATAATTATTGGGAGGAGCAATGGTTTGTGAAAATCGTTGCTCTTTTTATGTACTACTCTCCCAAAAATGGAATGCAAAGTGAGTCTATTTCTGCCTCTCCCTACACCCTTTGGCAAATGGACAATCATCACAAGAAGACCCACAACTGTCGCACGGCTTATGGCACTGCCTGTACACAGATAAACATATACCAACTATGGCACATACTATCAATACTATGACTACGATCTTCTCCCACATATATCACACTCTCTACAAAATTTATACCGATGGACTAAGACTGTACAATAATGACAGACTCTATATCAAAAGGCTACCAACTTGATACACAACGAAAGCGGCAAGCCATGCGATGACAATAGAATTGACAACAGTGAAACTTGACCACTTCCAGTTAATCTCACGACGTATGGTTGCAATAGTGGCTACGCAAGGGAAATATAAAAGGGTAAAAACCAAGAAAGCGTATGCACTAACAGGAGTAAGAGCAGTAGCAGACATATCCCCACCAAATAGAATAGCAAAAGTGGCAGCAATAGCTTCTTTGGCAGGAAGACCGGTAAGTAAACATACAGACATCTTCCAATCGAAACCAAGAGGACTCATAACAGGTGCTATAAACTGACCTATCGAAGCCAACCAAGAAGTCTCTATATGATCCAAATCTCCGGCAGGGAAATACTCCAATGCCCAGATTATAACCGAAGCACATAAAACAACTGTGGAAATCTTCTTCAGAAAATCCGATACGCGATACCATATATGACCACCTATACTCTTCCATGTAGGAACACGAAAGTCTGGCAACTCATTGACCATATCGTCCGCAGGCTTGCGAAACCACTTCGTCTTCTTCATGATAAAAGCAAAGGCAAAACTCATCAGAATACCCAATAGGTAAAGCGAGAGAAGAACCAATGCCTTATAGTGTTCAAAAAAGGCATCTATAAACAGGATATATACCGGTAGGCGTGCCGAACAAGACATGAAAGGAACCATCAGCATAGTCAACGCACGGTCTTTGGGATCTTTGATATCTTTGGCTGCCATGATAGCAGGAACATTACAATCAAAACCCATCAGCATAGGAATAAACGAACGACCGTGCAACCCTAAGCGGTGCATCATCCCGTCCATCAAGAATGCAACACGTGCCATATACCCCGTATCCTCCATCAGGGAGAGGAAAAAGAAGAGGATGATAATATTGGGCAAAGCAGTAAGCAACGAACCGACACCCTGTATTATACCATCACCCAAAAGACTACTAAACCAGCCCGCAGGCAAATGAGTCATACATACATCATATAGAGCATCTATCCCCATCTGCAAAAAATCCTGTAACGGCTCACCAAGCGAGAAAGTACACTCAAAGACAACAAAAAGGATAATGGCTAAAATAGGAAAACCGGTCCATTTATTAGTCAATATCTTGTCTATACGCTCTAAGCGAGTACAATGCGCATCATCTTTGGGGTGAATGAGAGTCTGCATCAACACACCATGTACGTAACCTGCATACGCATCCTCATCATGCTGCTCCCATGCATGGTAAACAGGGTGGTCTGTAGAGAAAGGTTGCTCATGGGTTTCTTCCAACAGATACAATAGCTCCTCTATGCCCTGACCTTTGTTCGCACTTACGAGCGCAAAAGGTATTCCCATCTGCTGATGCATCTTCTTGAGATCAAGCGAGTGCCCCGTCTTGCGAAGAAGGTCATAGCGATTAAATGCCATGACTATCTTCTCCTCTTCGTCAATAATGTGTGGAGTAAGCAAGAGACTCTCCTCCAAATGAGTGGAATCTACCACCTGCAAGATAACATCATAAGCGTGCCCGTGGAGATCGTCAAGGTTATGCACCTCCTCAAAATCCATTGGCTTATCCTTTAATATCACTTCCTCACGAAGAGAGGAAATAATCGCACTTTTCCCACTATTAGCACTGCCTACAACGGCAACTTGTATCTTCTTCTGTGCATCCATATGCATACAAAACCTATACCTTGCAAAAACGACTGCAAAGTTATAGAGTTTTCTATGGGTGGACAATACCTACTTATAGGGATTATAGAATAATGACATATACTATCTACACTCTGCGAGATGCCTATCAAACTTTTATATACCATTTTTTTATACTAATATTTGCTTGTATAAATAATAAGTTGTATCTTTGCACTTGAATCTACGCAGGTGGGGAATATGTCCTCATTTTAGGGTAGATTTAGACATATTGAATAGCGTTTATTGACGCTTTGCTTGGGCTA
>CAVKDW010000113.1:0-3969 GCA_963655075.1 Muribaculaceae bacterium
CCCTATAACAGCCGCACCAAACGAAGGGTGGTCAACATAGACATCACCGGAGAAGATTATGATATCTACTTCGTCCCAACAGCGCAACTGCAACTCTTTTTTTGTTGTAGGCAAGTATCTCTTTAAGTCATATGCCTCGTCTATCATTTATCTAACCCGGACTCGTACAATGGTTCCTTCACTGCTTGTGATAATACACTCACGTCCACTCAAGGGTAATGGGGTATTAAGTATCGAATTACCTGTCTTGTGCCGCCATATAACGTGCCCAGTCTTGCTCTCTATACCAATAAGCAACCCATTCTTGGTACCGACCCACAGTGTTCCGTCTTTCTCTATCGGCATACAAGGATCGTGGTCATAACCAAACTCGGCATTGGTAATCCAACGCACAGTAGGTTCTGATGTTGTAGCATCTAACGCAACGATATAATCCCACATACATTTAGAATAAACCACTTTCCCATCCTCACTCAGTCCGACAGTCTCACGCACCTTATATTGATTGGTGCGCCATATCTGTGCTCCTGTCTCTGCATCTAAGCATGTCCAGAACCTATCCGGAGCTGTAATAAATATCCTGCCTTCAGTCGCCACTGGCCAAACAGAAGCTGGCGACAACTTAGTATTGCTCCTGCCATTTGTCCAACGCCACGCAAGAGTACCATCTTTTATGTTGAGTGCATAGAAATAAGTATCCCAGCAGCCAAAATACAGTTTATTCTTATATACCAATGGGCGTGTAAGGATATAGTTACCTAACTGGCAATACTGCCATTTTACCTCACCGTGGTGTATATCTATTGCACGCATACACCCGTCTCCCCCACCTATATATGCCACACCTGCGTGTATGGTGACCGCACCCATGACAGCTTGCCCGGTAGGCACTGTCCACATACGCTCCCCTGTAGAAGCACGCAGACCATAAATGGTATCATTGGCACTACCAAAGACCACTACCCCACTCTCTACTGCAGGAGAACCGACTATTCGCATGCCAGTATGGAAGTTCCATAATATCTCCCCTGTCCTTATATCAATGGCATAGAGTGTCCCCACATCATCACCTATAAAGAGCCTTAAACCATCACGCACAGGTGTAGAATAAATTCCACCTTCCAATTGTGTACTCCAGACTTCAGACACGTTGTCATATTGTTGGTTGACACTATAGTCCGGTCGCAATGTATAGTCTGAGTTGCCATAATGTCTGTTCCCAAATGGCAGGCTCAACCACTGCATAGGGACTTGTGCAATACGTTTCTCATATACGCGGATACTATCTGTAATCGTTATGTACGAATAACCATTGATAGTATCTTGTCCACGCATATTAGACCGGTTGATAATATCGGGTATCCCATCACAATCAAAGAGCATATTGCGATGATAATGTCCTCCTATGACACATTGCACATTGTACCGGCGCAGCACATCAGTGACATCAAACCAGTTATCTACATCGCCATTCTGTAACGGATAATGCGTAATGACAAACACAGGAATGTTGCTGTACTGTTGTGTTATACTATCTAATTGTTGTGTCAACCATGTGATGTCCTGTGGTGAAACATGTCCATCCGCCATACGTATTACAGGACCTGAGTTAAACCCTATGAAGAATATGCTATCGTGGGTAAATGAAAAACGATTATTGCCAAAGACACGACTAAAGTCCATCACCCCAGACTCTGACCAGGTTGTCTCATGATTACCCGAAGTTGCATAGTAAGGTACACGCAACTTGTCTAATTCAGTCTTCACAGTCTCTAATGCTTGCCTATCACCAGACTCAGTGAGATCTCCCGACACGATAACAAAATCGACATCGGCTACATTGTTAATATCAGCAACTGATCGTTGCAAGTCCACCAAAGGCTGCGGATTGGAGTTACTAACATGTATATCCGTCAATAAGGCAAAGGAAAGGAGAAGTATGTTCGTTACAGTCATCTTACTCTAATTGCAAATTCAACTTATTCTTTAATTCCTCTAAGTGTGGATTCAACTTCACTAATACATGATATTTCTCTGCCGCAGTATAAGCATGTTTGGACTTATCATAGGGTTCTACTTCTGCTTGTATATCCAAGAGGTCGTTTTGCAACGTATCTCTTATTATTGTCAATATCCGCCTGTAGAATTTAGAGAAGTCGTTTTTCTGTATATCATTTGCCACCATAATACGATAGATGTTACCATTGAACGGCTGTGGCGTACAAGATGACATCATAGCCAATAGACGCTCTTCGTGTGCGAAGTGTTGTTTGAGACCAAGCCACGCGTCAATGAGTTGGTCATATGAGAAAGGGGTTTCTCGTTTTGTCTCTGGCTGTGTCTGTACTGTAACAGTATTGGAGGACGTCTCTTTCTTAATCGCTTCTAATTGATCTATCGATGGTATATTATGCAACGAAGGCATCGAGTGCGATATAGAAACACGTTGCGTAGAGGGTTGCTGAGGTATAATAGGCTGTTGTGTGGTTTTAGTTGGTTGTGGGGAGACAACTGGTTGCTGAGATGCAGCGGATTGTTGCTGTACAGGTTGTTTGGCAGGTGTTGATGTCTGTTGTTTGCGCTCAGGTACTGTTGAGGATGGGACGTTATCTTGTGGGGCATTGAGTTGCGTCAGCTTAACTAATGCTATCTCAACCGTCAGGCGCTTGTTACGTGCTGTCCGATAGTTGATGTCACATGTGTTCATTACATCTAATGCCTGAAACAGCCATTTAGCCGAACATCGGGAAGCCTGCTCACTATAATGCTGTCGTATAGCATCTGATGTCTCCAACAATTGCACAGTCGATTTATCTTTGCTCACCAAGAGGTCGCGCAAGTGTTGCGCAAGCCCGACTATGAAATTCCCGGCATCAAATCCCTTTTGTAGAATCTCATTCAGTAGTAACAATGCATCACCACTCTTTCCAACCAGCGCATCCTCTACCATTCGGAAATAGTAGTCTGTGTCTAACACATTCAGCACCTCGATAGCTTGTTCATACGTTATGCGTTTGCCACAGAAAGAAACTAACTGGTCAAATATACTGAGCGCATCACGCATACCTCCATCAGCCTTCTGTGCCACCACATTTAGAGCCTCTTCAGAAGCCTCTACTCCTTCCTTTTGTGCAACATACTGGAGATGACGTATGGTATCAGCAACGGTTATACGACTGAAGTCGTACACCTGACAACGACTCAAAATAGTTGGTATCACCTTGTGTTTCTCTGTCGTAGCGAGAATAAAGATAGCATACGAAGGAGGCTCTTCCAACGTCTTGAGTAACGCATTAAATGCACCTTGTGACAACATGTGTACCTCGTCAATGATATACACGCTATATTTGCCGATCTGGGGAGGAATACGTACTTGGTCTATTAGCGAGCGTATATCCTCAACCGAGTTGTTGGACGCCGCATCCAATTCGTGTATATTAAACGATCTCTGTTGATTGAACGCAATACAAGACTCACATTCGTTGCAAGCATCATGCTCAGCTGTTGGGTGAAGACAGTTTATGGTCTTTGCAAAAATACGTGCACACGTCGTCTTTCCGACTCCTCTGGGGCCACAAAAGAGATACGCATGTGCTAAGTGGTTGGAACGTATAGCATTGCGCAGTGTCTGCGTTAGAGCCGTCTGTCCAACAACAGTCTCGAAGGTACTCGGCCTATACTTCCGAGCCGATACGATATAGTTATCCATATATTATAATTTGACCCGCAAAGTTACGAAATTCTTACCAACAATCCAAATAGAAACTGTTAGTATCGGTATCATAAGACGACACATATGCTGCAGAAAGACATCTGTATCACTCCTATTAGTGGGCACTCAGACACCCGGAGCGACACAGGATAATCGTGTTACCAAAAGCAAAAGAAAATACAGAAACCACAAGCCAATACTTCAGTATTAGGCTCAGTTACATAACTATTCCCCTATATGTGCCGTCTGTATATACG
>CAVKDW010000114.1:0-3918 GCA_963655075.1 Muribaculaceae bacterium
AACATCAATTACACATTAAAAATTACAAATTAAACATTAACCCACCCTTCAGCACCACATGTGCCGATCTTGAGCAGACCTTGACCTGACCTCAACCCGACCTCAAACTCCCCAAAAATATAACTTTTTTAATATCCAACGACCTGCATCCCCCCCCTAACTCCCAACTCAAAACTCCCCAACTTCTATCAACTGTCAACTCCCAACTCTCAACTAAACCATGCCGTGATCCTCTCCGCCACCTCTTCTTTGCTGCACAGAGGCACATCCTCTTTTCGCCCGTCCGAGTGGAGTAGGGTGACCTTGTTCGTATCTACACCAAAACCCGCATGAGCATCACGCAACGAGTTGAGTACAATCATATCCAAACCCTTACTCTGCAACTTACGCAGCGCATTCTCCTCCTCGTTCTCAGTCTCCAAAGCAAAGCCTATCAACTGCTGTCCCTCTCTCTTCATCTGCCCTAATCGGGCAGCAATATCTGTCGTCAGACCAAGAGTCAGCGTCATCGCTGTCTGCCCTTCCTTCTTCTTTATCTTCTGACACGCCATCTCCGTAGGCGCAAAATCGGCAACGGCGGCACATAACACACCTATATCCGCATGCGCAAAAGCCGCCGTAGCAGCCTCGCACATCTCTCTCGCAGACACCACCGGCAACAACTCTATCGGCGCAAAAGCCTGCCAGGAACGCATGTCTAAAGCGGTGGGACCACTCACCAAGGTCACACGGGCACCACGACGAAGACAACTCTTTGCCAACGCAAAACCCATCTTCCCGCTCGAAGCGTTACTGATATAACGGACAGGGTCTATATATTCTTCCGTAGGGCCGGCGGTGATAACCACATGCTTGCCCGATAATGTCTTGGGGGTGAGCATATACTCCGTAGCAGCCAACAGAACCTCTACCTCTTGCATACGCCCTTTACCCGTCGTACCACAGGCTAACTCACCTTCCGCACAATCCAATACGAACAGGTTATCCCATGAACGCAACACGCCGATAGCCGACTGTGTGGCGGGCGAAGCATACATCTTGTCATTCATCGCAGGAGCCACTACGATAGGCTTACGCATCGCAGCAGCAGTCGTGGTCAAAGCATCATCGGCAATGCCGGAAGCCAACTTGCACAGCACATCCGCTGTAGCAGGGGCTATCAACATCATATCCGCCCAGTCCGGCAAAGAGATATGCTCGGTGCTATGCGCATTGATAGACGCAAAAACATCCGAATAGACCCTGTGACCACTCAACGTCTGTAACGTAAGACAAGTGACAAACTCCAAAGCGTTCTTTGTCGTTGTCACTTGCACTTCAGCACCTGCCTTGCGAAGCAGACGTATCAACTCGGGAATCTTATAGGCGGCTATACCGCCGCTAATCCCAACTAAGATATGTTTACCGGCTAACAACAGTTGTCTTTGTCTGATAAACGATACTGCGCTGACGCCTACTTCAACGCGTCATCCCTGTTGCCTGTACGATATACCAACGCGTCGTCCATAAACTCCTGTGTGGCTATCAGCGTAGGCTTGGGCAACTTCTCATAACTGCGGGAAATCTCTATCTGCTCCTTGTTCTCGTAAGTGTCATCCACAGAGTCCTGAGGAGTACCGAAATCCTGTAACTTGTTGTCCAGCTCTTTCTTGAGTTGGGCACTTATCTGATTGCTACGCTTACCGATAATAGCAATCGTCTCATACACATTACCCACTTTCTCCGTCAACTCGCTCATGTCACGAGTGATGGTCGTCTGAGGGGCTTTAGTCTGTTTGAAATCTACCATATCTATGATGCTTTTGTTATTTCTCTGTCAGATGACGCATCTCCTTACCTATACGCTCCGCGGCACTGCGATGCTTCGACTCCGGAAACTCCGTCACAAAACTGTAATACTCATCCTCTGTGTCACGCGCACGCTCCAACTTCTTACTCTCCAACGAGTTGATAGTCTGCTGATACTTGGCCTGAAGTATCAGCCAACTCAGTTCCTCCTGATGCTTATTCGTCGGATAGGTGCGCAACGCGTTACGTGCCGTGATCTCCGCACTCAAATAGTTATTACCCAAGTATGTCCCCAAGTTATAGTATAACTTCGCCGTCAAGTACTCCTTATAAGCCAACTTGTCGTATAACTCACCCATCTCTTTGTATGCCTGCTCCGCATAGGGACTATCGGGATATAACTCCACAAACTGCGTGTAGAACTCAATCGCTTTCTTGGTCTCTGTCTGATCCAAACGGGCATCGGGCGAATCCAAATAATAGCAATGACCGACATGAAAACGAGCCTCTATGATATACCGGCCCTTGGGGTAGTTGCGGATATAGGCCTGATAGTATTCGGCAGCAGTGGAATAGTTCTTCTCACCCATATAACAGCGGGATAAATACGCCAATATATCCTCCGAACGCTCCGTACCTTTGTAGTATGAACTGATATCATCCAACAACGTCTGTGCCTTCACATACTGCTTGTCATTGAAATATACCAACGCTTTCTGATACTTCAACTCAGGGTCTTTGGACTTCAATAACTGCTGATACTCACCACACGATACCATACCGCACACCAACAGCAGCACTAACAACCCGCGAACAAGAGCCGCCCGCACAACAAGCACGCAACGCCCCGCACCGCCGCAAACACATGTATCAATACTATCCTGTACCATGATGATTGTTCCCTTCTCCTCGCAGAAACCAAACAACATATATCCTCCCTACACCACTTACGTCCCCCACACGTACCCCTCCTACACCCGCTTGCCCTTTCCTATATGTCATCCACTGCACACAAATTAGCCCGCAAAGATACAACTTCTCCAGAACATACGCAAATTCTATACCACTTTTACAAAAATCATCCCCCATAACCCTTCCTACACCCACTCAACTTCTCCTCAACTTCTTAACCCTTTCAACCAACTAAACCACGCATAAACCCATAAACTTATCAACTCATCCACTCATCCACTCATCCACTAAAAAATCCCTCCCCTCTTGCATACTTCAAAAAAAAGCACTACATTTGCCGCCGTAAGTGGGGTATTCCGATGAGAGCAGCAGAATCACATATCGTTTTAAGCAGGCAGATAGCAACTATCAGCACACTGCCCCCCCCCCCCCCCCCCCACACACTTTCTACATCAAAGGGTATCCCATTGTTGGTACCGCCTTATAGGTAACTCCCGTCGGGACTGTTTGACAAAACTCGTTAGACAGCCTCTTCCCTATAGGGCACACATATCCAACCTATCACCAATAAAACAAGAAAACAAGTATAAACCATATAAATAATCCGTTTATGAAAAAACTACTCTTCTTATTGTCAGTGGCACTCATCACCTCCACTGCACTCCATGCAGCATTCACCCCCGCTCTATTCACGGTTTCCGCTGATGGAAAACAAGTCTATTTCTCGCAGGGCAACCTGCAATGCGCTCTCACTGCCACCGACACCACTTGGTCGTTTGCCGAGAACCAATACGATATGCTTGGCGAAGCCAATGTCAGCGGTTCTTCCCTCGCCGACAAGATAGACCTCTTCGGCTGGAGTGGAAGCACGGGTTCTGCGAAGTGGGGTATCAGTGTCTCTGAAAGTGAGTCTGATTTCTCCGGCGACTTTGTGGATTGGGGACAGAACACCATCGGAACGAATGCCCCGAACACCTACCGCACCCTCACGAAAGACGAATGGAACTATCTCATCAATACGCGCGCCAATGCAGGCGACCTGAAAGGTATAGCCCGTATCAACCTTAATACCGATGGCACACAGTATGCGAATGGTCTTGTCCTCCTGCCCGATAGTTGTGTCCTCCCTGCGGGTGTAACCTTCAGGAGCGGTTTCTCAAGTCGTAACACGGTTCAAGCGTATGCCGACTACCAGACTTTTACCCTCGCCCAGTGGCA
>CAVKDW010000115.1:0-3872 GCA_963655075.1 Muribaculaceae bacterium
AGTCGGTAGCATGCAAGCAGCCTTCGCCCTTAATCTCACGATGTCGCAACTCGACAAAGAGCGGGATACCATATTGTTTATAGATCCATGCTTCCCTGTACAGAAACAGCAGTGTAAAGTCATAGGCGTACGAGTGGACTGTTTCGATGTAGCAGACTATCGTGGTGAAGCACTCGAGGCAGAACTGGAACGCCATTTTCAGACAGGGCGTATAGCAGCCATGCTGTTCTCTAATCCGAACAACCCCTCGTGGATGTGCCTGACAGAAAGAGAACTGGAGATAATAGGACGCCTCGCTACCCAATACAATGTACTGGTTATCGAAGACCTTGCATACCTCAATATGGATTTCAGGGAGAAACGAGGTGTCCCTTATGAACCACCATACCAACCCTCTGTAGGTAACTATACAAATAACTGCGTCCACATGATATCTTGCTCCAAGATGTTCTCCTACGCAGGACAACGCAGTGCTATAGTAGCCATGAACCCTGTTCTTGCGCACCGATGCTTTCCTAACCTCGCAGAACGCTACGACAACGATGGACAGTTCCTGCGTAATTTCGTCTATATTGTACTATATAGTCTGTCATCAGGAGTTACACACTCTGTACAGTACGCTATGGCTGCTATGTTTCGTGCTGCATGTCAAGGTAAGATACCTTTTGTTGAGAACACACGCGAATATGCACGACGAGCCGCCAAGATAAAAGAGATAATGATTCGCAAAGGCTTCCATGTGGTCTATGACAAAGATGCAGACGGCAAGATGGTAGGAGACGGCTTCTTCTTTACCTTTGGTTACAAAAACTGGACAGGCGAACAACTACTCAACAAACTCATTTACTATGGCGTTTCTGCTATAGCCCTCAGTAGTACTGGTGCACAACGGGAAGGGATGCGTGGATGTGCCTCCTCTATCCGAGAAGACCAATACGAAGAACTGGACAGCAGACTGTCTCTGTTCAATAAAGATTATTGCAATGCTAACATTTAATATCTACGAACATGAATAATACCCCAAAATACCTGACTCCTGCTGAGGCTGTGAGATTAGTCAAGAGTGGAGACACCATAGTTGTACAGGGCTCTACATCTATTCCGATGGTACTACTACGGGCATTAACAGACCGAGCATCCGAACTGCGTGATGTGAAGGTTATCTCAGGCTTCGGTGTACATCCTGAAGATGCACCGTATGCAAAAAGAGAACTTATAGACTCGTTCCGTGCTTTGAATATCTTTGTTCCCAACAACCTCCGCAATGCTATGCGAGAGGGAGTGGCAGACACTATACCCTGCTTCTTGGGAGAAGTACCTTTCCTGTTTCGTAGCGGACAAGTACCGGTGGATGTAGCATTCCTTAATGTAAGCGAACCGGACGAGAACGGCTACTGCTCTTTCGGTATATCTGCAGACATAGCCTTCTCCGGATCCGAATGTGCAAAGACGATTATTGCGCAAGTCAATAAGTATATGCCTCGCACTTTTGGAGACCCTGTCATTCATGTTAGTAAAATCAGTGCTATGTGCCGTGGCGATGAGCCATTGATTGAGGTTCCTACACCTACACCCAATGAGATAGAGACACGCATAGGAAACTATATCGCTGCTCAGATACCGGACGGTGCAACCCTGCAGATAGGGGTTGGGGGTATCCCTAATGCAGTCATCAATGCACTGAAAGACCATCAACACCTCGGACTACATACAGAGGCTATTACCGATGGTGTATTGCCTCTATTGGAGAGTGGAGTCATTGATAACTCTCTCAAACGAGTGCTGCCCGGTAAGTCTGTCGGCTGCCTTGTATTAGGGTCACGAAGACTCTATGACCATATAGATAATAACCCGGACTTTGTGATTAGAGATGTGGCGTGGACGAACGACCCGTCTATCATACGACAGAACCCTAAGGCTATGGCTATCAACTCCGCCATAGAGATAGACCTAACAGGACAGATATGCGCAGACTCTATTGGCGACACTATTATCTCCGGTGTAGGAGGACAGCACGACTTTATGTATGGGGCATCTCTATCTGAAGGAGGTAAATGCTTTATCGCTCTGCCCAGTATGACACGCGGTAAGAATGGTAATCAGGGTAAATCGAAGATTGTCGCTCATCTCACACCGGGTGCAGGCGTAGTCACCACACGCTTCCAAGCACAGTATATAGCCACCGAACAAGGTATAGTCTATCTACGCAACTTACCACTCGCAGAACGCGCAAAAGCACTTATCAGTATTGCAGACCCTTCCGTAAGAGAAGAATTGGAACGCGCTGCTGTTGAGCGGTTCGGTATAGGATTCCTAAGACTGAAATAAAAGAAACAAAAGACGTTTTAACACACGTCCAACACATAACATAGCAGACACCATAGATACTATAGCGTGTCTGCTATGCCTAATTTTTCCAATGCCTTGAGCGTCAAACGAGATAGGGCATACTCATCTATCGCATTCCACCTCGTTACCAACATACCCTCTGTCATAGGCAATCTATCTACCAACTCTATATGAAACCGCGCATGCAAACGTTGGTGAGAAAGCACGTGTGTTATATCCACACTACGCCCTTGTACCTCAAACAAATGATCGGACTCTACCAAAGGAAACTCATACAGATGCTTCCAAATATCATCCATGGTACGTTGATGCAGCATGGTCTGACCATTAGGCGTTAGAAAAATAGTGTAGTTCAAATATCTATCACGTAGTATAGGACGAAGTTTGCGCACGGGAAGCACACCTACAGTATGATGACTATATGCGTGACAAAACGCCTGTATAGGACACTCTTCACAGCGAGGAGAGTGCGGAACACAGTGCAAGGCTCCAAATTCCATAATAGCCGAATTGAACAAACGAGGATGAGCACGATCCATCAACTCCGCTGCTAATTGATGAAACACCTTCTTCCCTTGACTGGTATCGAAAGCGATATCACAGTCATATAAGCGGGCTAATACACGATATACATTACCATCCATAGCAGGATAGGGAAGGTCAAAGGCAAAAGAAGCAATCGCACCCGCTGTGTACTCACCCACACCCGGCATACTTCGTAATGTGTAAAAGATATCCTCTGCTTCCGAAGAAACACCGCCAATCACACCATATGAACGGACAACCTGTCGAGCAGCTTTGTGTAGATTGCGAGCACGTGAATAATAACCTAACCCCTGCCAATATAACAACACCTCATCCTCTTCCGCTTCGGCCAAAGATTGTACATCGGGAAAACGAGACACAAAACGCATATAATAGGCTAACCCCTGAGTAACGCGAGTCTGCTGTAGAATAATTTCAGAAACCCATATCTTGTATGGATCTCCTGTCTCACGCCATGGTAAGATGCGATGATAGCACTCATACCAATCGTATAATTTACTATATAATAGTCCCTTATTCAAAACGAGCACAAAAGTATGAAAAAAAACTGAAAAGCAGAAAAAATATACTTTTTCACAGATTATCCTTTGATAATCAAAAATATTTCTGTACCTTTGCAGTCGGTTTCGCTCTCTATGGGAGCGTATGATTGTCTTGTATCGAAAAGTATAACATATAAATATAAAGTATTATGACAAAAGCAGAACTCGTTAACGCTATTGCTATCAAGACGGGCTACGACAAGCAAACAATCATGAACGTCGTAGAATCGACTATGGACGGCATTAAAACTTCTATCGCCAATGGAGAGAATGTATACCTCCGTGGCTTCGGCAGTTTCTTGGTAAAAACACGTGCATCCAAAGTGGCACGCAACATCACCAAAAACGTATCCATATTAGTTCCGGAACACAAGATCCCTGCGTTCAAGCCTTCGAAAGAATTTGCTAAGATGGTTAAATAATTAAATTCATAAT
>CAVKDW010000116.1:0-3718 GCA_963655075.1 Muribaculaceae bacterium
AGATCTCCCAATTAAACATTACACATTAAAAATTACACATTCCCCCAAACTGGGGACGCGGGCACCCCGCCTGCGACGGTTTGGTACAAACCGTCTGACCATGCACCCCCTCCTCCCTCTAATTACACATTAAACATTAAAAATTACACATTAGAAATCACCTGTCTTCCGCAGGCGTCACACCAAAATACTCACGGTAGCACTTCGAGAAATACGACGGCGAAGAGAAACCAACCGAGTACGCTATTTGCGAAATAGACAAGTCCGTCTTCTGCAACATATGCTGACCTTTCTGTAGGCGTATCTGACGTATCAGATCCAACGGAGTGATGCCCAACTGCTCTCGCACGCGACGGAACAACTGCGCACGGCTCATACCTAACTCCTTGCTCAGACTGTCCATCGTTAGGGTAGAGTCGTTCAACCGTTTCTCTATGATACTCTGCAGGTTGTTATAAAACTTCTCCTCCTGACTCTGCTCCTCTTTCACACGGGTCAACTCCGCAGATATCTGCTCCAACTGTTGCTGTTGCCGCGCCATCGTGATAGCATTCTGAGCACGTTCCTTATGCAGACGTAGCCGGTAGCGGTACAGAAAAGCCATTGCTACACCCAACAGCACCGCCATTATCAGACACAACACTAACGCCATATTCACCGTCTTCAGACTCTCCGTCTGTGTGCCTAAACTGTCCATCTGTGTCTGCAAGGTCTTTATCACCTTGGTCTCGTTGTTCATCTCCTGCGACATTCGCATCATCAGACGCGTAGAGGACTGGTCAACCAACATCGGAGGCAGAAAAGTGTCACGCGGATACGGCTGCTCATGCAGAATTGCACACGCCACCTGCACCATCAAATCGCCATGCGCCACATTGGTAATAGAAGCCGATATCTTACCCTCTAAGATAGCCTCCACGCCACTATTCGGACCATTCAACGCGTCCACACCCAATATGTGAATGTCCCTATCCGAACAACGGCTGATACACGCCTCATAACACCCCATAGCCATGATATCATTCTGCGCTACAATCACATCCACATCCTCGTCCAACAATGTCAGCAACGAGTCTGTCTGCTTGCGCGCCAACTCCTTCGACCAGTCACCGTAGCCGGTTCCTGCCAACAACACATTGTGGCAGCCCGCTAACCCCTCACGAAGACCGCGATAACGTTCCAACACCGCCGGAGTGCCTGACACACCTAATATCTCTATCGCATGCAAGGGGTGTTTGGCACTGTACTCTCCCTTATCCGCCAAGGTCTTCAGGTAGTCCGCCATCAGAAACCCCACGCGCACATTGTCTGTCCCCACAAAAGCCGTGTAGTCGTCAATCTTAGGATTACGGGAGTTAATCACCACAGGTATCCCCTTATCCATCGCATGCTGCAATGCCACACGCACATACATCGGGTCCTCCACACCCACTATCAGCAAATCCACACCGCTGTTCAAGAGGCTGTCCAACTGCAACTGCTGCCGTTCCCGGCTGCCGTAGGCATTCTTCACCACCAACTGCAACTCCGGATGCAACACCGCCTCCTGCACAATCTCACTGCACATCTTGTCGTGCCAGACATCATAGAAGTCAATGCTGACACCTACCACAAAAGTCGGCTCTTTCTCTTTGCGCTGACAACCACACAAACAGCACACCAACAGCCACAATAGCAACCACAGCACCCTCCGCCAATAATGCCCATAGGATGCCGTGCCGTTGCTCAACGCACGGTAGCGGATCGTGTTATCAATGCCTGTCGCTTCTGACATATTCCTTTTGCATTGTTATATCGGAGTAAAAAAAGTCCTATCGTACAATTACTAAGTAATGGTTCTTCTTCCCACGCTGGAAAGTGATATACTTGCCGTTCAGCAGCGCATCCGGGGTAATCACTGCTTGCACATCCGTCAGTTTCTCCTTGTTCATCGACAGACCATTACCTGCAATCATCTTACGAGCCTCACCCTTGCTGGGGAAAATCTGCGTATGTTCAGCCAACAAGTCTAACACAGGAATACCTGACTCTAAAGCCGAACGACTGATCTCAAAACGTTCCACACCGTCAAAAACTTGCAAGAAAGTCTCCTCATCCAAACGGCATAGAGCCTCGTGCGTAGCGTTACCGAAGAGTATGTTGCTGGCTTCTACTGCCATAGCATAGTCCGCACGACTGTGAACCATCACCGTCACCTCTTCTGCCAAACGTCTCTGCAACAGACGTAGATGAGGAGTAGCCTGATGCTCCGCTATCAACGCTTCTATCTCCTCCCGCTCCAAACAGGTGAAGATCTTGATATATCGCGCTGCATCCATATCACTCACGTTCAACCAGAACTGATAAAAACGATAAGGAGTCGTATAACGCCTGTCTAACCAGATATTACCACTCTCTGTCTTGCCAAATTTGCCACCATCGGCTTTCGTGATCAAGGGACAGGTCAAAGCAAAAGCCTCACCACCACCTGTCTTCTTTATCAACTCAGTGCCGGTCGTGATGTTACCCCATTGGTCACTTCCCCCCATCTGCAACTTGCAGTTCTTGTGCTTGTTCAGATATACATAGTCGTAACCTTGTAATAACTGATAGGTAAACTCCGTAAACGACATGCCCTGACTATACTCACCGTTAAAACGTTTCTTCACACTATCCTTGGCCATCATATAGTTCACCGTAATCAACTTGCCAATGTCACGCGCAAAGTCAAGAAAAGTGTAGTCCTTCATCCAGTCATAGTTATTCACCAACTCGGCTGCATTGGCACCCTCACCAAAATCTAAAAACTTCTCCAACTGCTTCTTGATACAAGCCTGATTATGACGCAGAGTAGCCTCATCCAACAGGTTGCGTTCAGCAGACTTGCCACTCGGATCACCTATCATACCCGTAGCACCACCTATCAACGCAATAGGCTTGTGACCACAACGCTGCAAATGACGCAACATCATGATACCGCATAAATGACCTATGTGCAGACAGTCTGCTGTAGGATCAATACCGACATAAGCCACCGTGGGCTCCTTCTGCAACTGCTCCTCTGTACCGGGCATGATATCTTGAAGCATGCCACGCCAACGTAACTCTTCTACAAAGTTCTTATCCATCGATTCGTTTGAAATGTATATAATATTGAGAGCGCAAAGGTACGACTTTTCTTCTATATACACAAAATTAACTCCAAAAACAACCTGCACAATCGTATATACTGAACACAAGAATTTGTCAAGTTTGCTTGGCAAATAGCAAAAAACACCGTAAAATAGAAAAAAAACACAACGACATTTGCACGTGTTAAAAACATATTGTACCTTTGCAGCGAAATCATTGATATTTGCGCAAAGTTAAAACAAACACGTAATATTAACTGCTAAAAAAATTATTATGAAGAAACTTGCATTAGTAGCTCTCGCTACATTGGCACTCTTCGGATGCCACAAACAATCATCATTGGATTTTCAGGACGTCGCAGGCAAAGCCACCATACAAGGCTATGTCTATGTTGACAGAGGATACCTCCAAGATGGAGAAAACTATGTAGTGCGCACAGAACCTGCTGAAGGATGCGCAGTGGTAGTCAAAGTTCCATATACCAAATATGACGCAGATGCTGGTGCTGGAGACAAACTTTTTGAAGGAGTTTGCGACGCTAACGGACACTATTCCATAGAAGTGCCTGTAGGACAAGCCGCCATATCGGGATGCGCAGTATATACAC
>CAVKDW010000117.1:0-3714 GCA_963655075.1 Muribaculaceae bacterium
CAGTATATACACGGCCATTCGTCGGACCATACTACGGACTCATCAATAACGCAATCATTTCTACCGAAGTGTCGTACCCCGAACAATCAGCATCCGTGGATATAGAGAACGGAAAAACATTCGTGGCTGCGAATATCATCGTTACAAAAGATGTAGAGAAACCTATCTTCTCGCGCAATCAAACAGTAACCATCAAAGGAAAAATCGGAGAACAATGCGAGGAGAAAAAATATATCGACCCTAAAGACCCAGAAAAAGGCTATACGGCTATTACGGGTGTAACCACTCCTACACAAGCACTGAAAGTCCAACTCAAGTTTATCAACACGTTGCCTGCCTACGACGGACAAGAACTGGTGTTCAACATCACAACGACTACCGATGGCTCTTTCTCTACTTCGGTTAACCTGTACGATGTGTGGGATATCAATGACGTAGAAGTAACCATGAGCAACAAAGCATATCTCGGATCATGCACACACTATTATCTGTACTATGACAAAGAAGAAAAAAATACCTTCAGAAGAAGTCAAACTGTCAGTGGGTACTATGGAAAGAATGAACAAAAACAAATGATGACCGAAGGTGACCTGCTCATCGGATGCTCACTCCCGCGACTCGTCCTCACCTTTACACCGGACTATGCAAACGAGACAATCTATGGAATAGGAGAACCTACCATAGACATCGTAGGTGGAACAACTGTCTATACCGCTGAGAATCCACTCATGTGGGCATATTAATTCAGTATCAGAAACTCTTTAAAGACTTATCGTATGAAAAAAATATGTAGTATTATTCTCGTAGCAGCCATAGCAATACCTGCACTCGCTGCTGACAGGATGACTCCCGCTGAACGCGCCGAACGGGACTACTCCGCATGGCTGCCGGCACAAGGAGACTTCTCTGTAGGATTCTCATTGGACCCCCTCGCAACATACGTGGGAAATTTCTTCAATGGTAAAACCAACAACACACTCGATGACTGGGGAGGAGAACCGCTCATCAACTCTTCTATACTCGGTCTGAAGCAACCAATGGTGTCCATCATGGGAACATATATGCTCACCAACACACTCGCTGCCAAACTCAATGTCGGCTTCGGGATATCTTCTATGACGAAAAACGAATATGTCTTGGACGAACAGGCACGCTTCTTGGACCCGTTTAGCCGAGACAAAGTGACAGACTCATACCACTTCAACCAATCCTATGGAAGTCTCGCTTTCGGACTGGAATACCGCGTGGGAAAGACTCTGCCCGTACAAGGAGTATTCGGCGCCGGCATCAACTATGCCTTCGGATCGAAATATGAGCGTTATACCTATGGAAACGCTATCACCGAACTTATACAGACACCGGGGAAAGCGTCGTCCTACAAAGATGTCGCTGGATACATGCCTAAAGCACGTGTCCTCACAGAACAATCACCGGACCTCATACACATGGTTGGCCTGTATGGTAGCGTGGGAGTAGAGTGGTTCGTCGCTCCTAAGATAGCTTTGGGTGCTAACGTCAATGTCGGACTATACTATGCTATCAACCCGGCGAGCGAAATAACCTACGAAGGATGGAACATACAATCAATGCAGTTGGAGAACTTCACCGAGAAAGTTCAACCGGCAAGCCACGGATTCCACTTCGGCACAGATAACATCGGTGCAAACCTGTATATCTCGTTCTACTTCAGATAAACTCTGTAATATCCGAATTATAGACGCACAACACATGAGGCTGCCTGCACACTACGTAGGCAGCCTCTGTCTTACTCTTCCCCTGAATACTTTCAACTCTCAACTATCAACTTTCAACTAAAAAAACACCGCAACATTTGCACGTATCGAAAACAATGTGTACCTTTGCAGCCGATTTTCGACTATAGTCTCTGGCGATCAGAATAGGGACAGCAGACAACCGCACCCGAACAGTAGCGTACACTATAGCCCATTAACCCATTAATAAAACAAGACAATGGATTTAATGAAAATTGCCGAAGAGGCATTCGCTGGCGAAAAAAAAGAGTTCCCGGCATTCCAGGCAGGTGACCAAATCACCGTGTCATACCGTATCAAAGAGGGTAACAAGGAGCGTATCCAAGAGTTCCGTGGCGACGTCATCGCAATACACGGCAGCCAAGACAAAAAACGCTTCACAGTACGCAAAATGTCCGGTAACGTCGGAGTAGAGCGTATATTCCCGATGGATAGCCCGTTCATCGAGAAGATTACTATCAACAAGTACGGTAAAGTGCGTCGCGCTAAATTGTATTATCTGCGCAATCTTACCGGTAAGAAAGCACGTATACCGGAACGCCGCGTGAAATAACAACAACCGGCCGTACTACACAACGGTAGTACCAACGGCAAATACGGCAAAAAAACGGAGAGGCTGTCTGACAACGTTGGATAGCCTCTTTTCTTCTGATCAATGATTGGCAAAGCCTCTCAACCCTCAACTATCAACTCTAAACACTCAACTCTCAACAAAAAAAACGCCACAACATTTGCACGTATCGAAAACAATGTGTACCTTTGCAGCCGCTTTCGAAAAAGTAGGGACAACAGCGAGGTGGAACTATTCGACAAAAGCAAACACACACTGCCTAATGGTGTAATGGTAGCACTACAGATTCTGGTTCTGTCTGTCTGGGTTCGAGTCCTGGTTAGGCAACAAAAAAGAGGAGAAATCACTCCCCTTTTTTCTTTACTCCTTACTCTTTATTCCTTACTCATTATCCCTCCACACCACACTCCCACTCGCCTGATGCGTTGCCAACACTAACACCTCCGCTATCTGCACATGTTTCGGAGCGGATGCAGCATAATAAGCCACATCAGCAATGTCAGCACCTGTCAAAGGGGTGATGCCTTTATATACCTTCTCAGCACGAGACGTGTCTCCATGAAAACGTGTGACACTGAAGTTAGTCTCCACCAAACCGGGCTTGATATTTGTCACACGCAAAGATGTCTCTGCAACATCTATACGTAACCCGTCCGTCAAAGTCTTGACGGCAGACTTGGTGGCACAGTACACCGCACCATTGGCATAAGCAGCATCACCGGCGACACTACCTATGTTGATGATGTGTCCTGCATCTCGTTTCACCATCATCGGGACAATAAGACGGGTCATCGTCAGCAGACCTTTGATATTGGTGTCTATCATCACATCCCAGTCTGTCGGATCACCCTCGTATTCTTTCTCTAAACCCAATGCCAAACCGGCATTATTGATTAGCACATCAATCTCTTGCCATTTGCCGGGCAGAGAACCGATAGCAGATGAGGCTGCCGATGAATCGCGAACATCAAAATTCAAACACAACACATCCGTTCTGCCACCACCAGCCAACTCCTCACGCAAACTGTCTAAACGCTCTTGCCTGCGTCCTGTCAATATCAAGTCATACCCTCCTTGGGCAAACTTACGCGCACAAGCTTCGCCTATACCACTTGTCGCACCTGTTATCAATGCTATCTTTTTCATATATTGTATAATAATATGGTTTATCCTTAATATAAACTCCACCGCAAAGGTACAACAAACACTCCATACCCGCAATAGCAAATAATACGTAACTCTTAATAAAAAACTAACCTCAACAAAAACCCACTGTTGTCCGCAGAAGCCCCGCCTGCGGACAAGTCGCAAGACTTGCCTTGGGTCACTTAGATAACTCCAAACTATCCCCTCCCAACTTCTCTCAACTCT
>CAVKDW010000118.1:0-3541 GCA_963655075.1 Muribaculaceae bacterium
ATTCCTCCTTTTGGAGAGAAAGATGAGATCTCCCAATTAAACATTACACATTAAACATTACACATTCCCCCCCAACTGGGGACACAGACGCCCCGCCTGCGGTCGGTTCGCAAGAACCGTTTGACTATATTTTGTATTCCTCTCCTCTGGAGAGGTTAGGAGAGGTTTATCTCTTTGGAGAGGTTAGGAGAGGTCCCCTACATAAACCTCTCAACTCTTCAACTCTCAACTAAATTTGCATACACGCAAATTTTATCCTACCTTTGCACGCACAAACTTCAGAAATGGAAATATACCTGTCGTGAGAATGAGAAAAACCATCATAGGCATACTGCTCGTACTGACCGCCCCGCTCTATGCATTACATGTGGAGTGCGTCGGATCGGCGACTATTTTGACAAATAACGGAGATACACTATTCCTATTCACTGACAACCCACATATCAAAACCAAGAGTGGAGTAGGGGCTGTTGATTGGTACAGACTACCGGATACGATCAAACCGGTACAAGAGGGAACCGACTACCTCTACCCGGAGAATGGCGAAGGCTATATGATCAAGATAGGCACTGCACGTGAGTATTTCTGGGTCTTCGATTACGATAAACTGCGACTGCAAGTGTCACAAGTCAACGCTGACCTGCTGTGCAACGAGACACAGATAACACTCGTAGGTACCGTCCCTGCACTCTCCTACCGGAACGCTCAAGGACGTGTAGTATCCTATCCCAGACAGTGCCGCGTCACATACCATGATGGAGCATGGAACAGTGAGAAAGAAGAGTGGACAGACTCCGTCGCTGTCGAACAGCAACCATTGACTTCCTTTATCACGGTAGGAGCAACGGCCGTCACAACCGATTTCGTGATCACGGATGAACTGGCTGAACTACTGGCACAACAGTTCAATACGGAGGTTGATACAATTTATTCACCCACCTACCAACCGGTAGCACTCAAAGCACACCCAACCGCTATCGTCACCACACGTGGCAAAGAGGGAGAAATGACAAACGAAGTCAATCGACCCACGCAACGGGAAAACACAGAAAACCGATCTGCTCCACTCGATGTGCTCTTCCGTGCCAACGGACTTAACGCCGATTATTACCTATGGTATATATACAAAGGAACTAACCCTATCGTCAAACGTACCAGCGCAGAACACCGATACACTTTTACCGAACGGGGAAACTACAGAGCCGTGCTATATGCCAGCAACGCACAATGCTCACTCGACTCTGTAGAATTCTCCATATCGGTCAGCGAGTCTATGCTACTCGTCCCTAACGTCTTCACACCCAACGGCGATGGCGTGAACGATGAGTTCCGGGTAGCATACCGATCACTCAAAGAGTTCCATTGCTGGATATACAACCGCTGGGGAATGCTCATATACGAATGGACAGATCCCGCCAAAGGATGGGACGGAACGATCAACGGCAGACCGGCTGCAGAAGGGGCTTATTACTATGTCATACGCGCCTTGGGAACAGATGCGGATACCAACGCTAAGTATCTTAGCAAACCGGCTTATAATAAAGCACGAAAAAAACAAAGTGACTCACTCATAGGTGTGTATCAACTCTCTGGAGCAATCAATCTTTTACGGGGAGGCAAATAGTATGAACGAACTGCACATACCATACAACCCATCTCTACAACAGCAAACCATTGAACACGTGGCTCAACAACTTGCTCACGAACCTGTCTCCGGACATATAGACTCAGTCAATTGGAGAGAGACATACCCGGCACAGCCACAAGTCTCTTTCACCATAGCCCATACAGGCAATATGCTGTATGTGCAGTTCCATGTTCAGGGAGAAGGACTGCGTGCCGTACATACACGTGACCTCGAACACGTACACGAAGACTCATGCGTGGAGATATTTATCGCTAACGAAGATAACACCCGATACTGGAACATCGAATTCAACTGCATCGGGGTATGCAATGCCTCTGACCGCATATCTAAAACAGAAGACGTGCATAACCTGTCAGACACTGCATTACAGTCTATATCGCGCTATTCCTCACTGAACACAGAGCCTTTCGACAACCGACAAGGACTATTCTCATGGACACTCACCATAGGCGTCCCATTGAGTCTATTACATATCACACCGGATATGCTTCACCTGCCTGTCACACGACGGGGCAACCTATACAAGTGCGGAGACCTCACACCACAACCACACTACCTCTCATGGAACCCCATATCCGCACCCAAACCCAACTTCCACCTACCTGCTTTCTTTGGCACACTTATCCTTGAACCCATCGGGCAAACACCTAATGCAAACCACATAACACCTGCTCCCGTCGAATACGGCAACAAAGGGAGTAGTTAAGAACGCCATATCATTAACCCTTAAATTCGTAGTATGATGAGAAAAAAGAACTTATTTTTCATATGCTTTGGGCTAATCTCACTGGCATTATGTAGTTGCGATAAGACCATGCAAAGCGAAACAGAGACTAATGACTCTGCGGCAAAAGTCCGGAGACGTGCAACGACGATGGTACAGCCATCAGAATTAGGCAACTTCGTTGTAAACCCCAACTTGGACAATGAATTTCAGTTGTCCGAGACTGAGATTGTGGAGGAACTGATTTCTTATGGCTTTTTAGAAAGTGGTGAGACGTTGGACATTACTCCTGTTTATTTTGAGGATATCATACCTATATTCTTTAAGTCTCTCATTGTAGAGCCTGAAAGTAATGAATGGTATGGCATCGATGTAGATGAACTGATGAACACATATATAGAGTGGCCCTCTATTGCTTTTTACGTCATCAATACATCCTCAAAAAAAGCCTTCCTAACTACAGCCGATAGGCGATATTCTTGTAATTTAATTCAATATTGCACTCCCCATGTTTTCTACCCTGAGGTAGTATCTGTGTATGAGGAAGTAGTGGATATGCTTTATACACAGGGAATAGACGTGTCTTTCAACGAGTTCGATAGTTTGACAAATGAACTGGTTCATAATGCCTTTGGGATCCGGCGACATGATGATTTGTTTAATCTGAAGATGTATATGTCTATGTTCCACATGCAAAAATGGGTTGACATAGGAGGAGGCGGAACCCCTTGTTATAAAATGCCTCCTACGTATCGAGTTGAACCTTTACTCACGGAAGATTTTAGATGGGGGCAGCGTGACATCTTTGGTAGATGTGGTGGGGAGCATAATGAAGTATCAGGTAGCATCGCTCTTTCAATTCTAAAGATACTATGCCTACACGAATACTCGATCGCATTAGGAGAATATCATTTTGATGGAGCAACGGATCGTAATGATTGGGATAAGATAACTCAGTTTGCCCAGTTGTTATATAACATGATAGAAGAGGCTAACTCCAATCGCTCTCAACGAGGATTAAGTATTCTTACCGATTGTGGGTTCACTATAACACAAGATGGGCGTGATATGCAAAACGTGTGCCATTCAATAGATGAAGGAAGACTTGTCATCTGTGAGAAATCCAATGGTCATTGGAGACTCATTGATGGTTATCAGGTATATGAAAC
>CAVKDW010000119.1:0-3417 GCA_963655075.1 Muribaculaceae bacterium
AAGTAGGCGACCGAGTAGGTCAGTTAATCATAATGCCTTACCCCCGTGTGCAGTTCGAGGAGGTTACAGAGTTATCCGACAGCGACAGAGGCAATGGCGGCTACGGCTCAACAGGAAAGTGATACAGTCGCAGGCAATAGTATAGTGGTCGATGTCCTCGCCGCTATCTTCTCGCAACTGTTTATCGGAAACACAAACAATAACCAACAAATGGAGATATTCTAATAATGGAAACTTAATTAGTACTTGCTATATCCGGATGAAAAACATAGTCTAAGACTACTCTGTTTATCCTATCCAACATAGACCAATCATCATCGATGTACTCATCATCAACAGTAGAAACACCTCTGTGATTTAAGAGAAGTCCCACATCATCTCTACTAAACCCGCACTTGTTACGAGCAATCGTAGCGACAGTATGGCGGAAGAGGTAGGGATTGATGTGAGGAAGCCCTGCTTTTTTACATAACCTGTAAACCGACATACCGAAATTACGACTTGTGTTCTCCTTAAACTCCATACCATTGAAATTAAATAACTTATCAGTGTTACTTAACGCTCTGTATTTATCTACCAAATCTTGTATCTCTGGCTCTACTCTGATAGATGTCAAAGCACCATCTGCCCTTGCGTTCTTCGTCTTGTTTCTGCGATAAGTGATACGATGAGTATTCGTGTCGTAACAATCTTTTGTGAGTAATAACAAATCGCCTAAGTTCATCCCACCTAAACAGAAGGTCATCTTTATCATATCTTGCACCATACAAAGCAATGGCGTTTCTGGCTGGTACTCAAAGAAGTTCCTTAGTGTGTCAATATCTATTGACCCTTTCTTTGGCGGGTCACGCTTGTAATACTTCAAGTCCTTAAACGGATTGTCTATGCTAAGGTCTTTGATGTTATACTCTAAACGCATAATCTTATACGCCTGCCCCAACGATTGCAAGAAATGGTTCTTGCTCCAAGCAGAGTAATGTTTCTCTTTCTTTTCCCCTTTTTTCCTCGTCGCAGGAAAAGTATAATCCTCTATGTACTTCCGGAATTTATAGATAAACGACTCGTCTATATCTCGCAATGAGAGATGAGGATAGCCTATCTTTTCTGCTATCGACAGTGCGTTCTTAAGTGCTGCCCACTTGACTCTATTCTGCTCTATCAGTTTCTTGCAAAATGCAGTGTAGTCGTAATCCGTTTGCGTGCGTTGCAGTTCTTTGGCTAACTGCTTTATCGGCATAACACGCAACTCTTCCGTATCAAAATCTAATAGTTTCCTTTCGTACTTCTGTATGGTGATGTTAGTACGCTCGATGAGGAACGAGTCTTTCAACTCAAACGTCTTTGAGTTAATCTGTTTCTTCCTTGCATATAGCCCCGTAGGAATACACACTTGCTTTCTCTGATGTATCAACCGTATCGACACAGGATAAGTCCCATCTCGCCTCTCTTGATACCGCCTTACAATAGCCTTGAATGTAGCCATAATCTCTTTAATTATTCCGACAAACTTTCGACAAACATTTGCCTATATTAGGTTAATTTTAGCCTTAACATCACAGTTTCTGTATGCTTATAAAACGTTGTATATCTTGTTGATTACGATACACTTAGAACGGATACCCTATGGCGAAATGTACACTCATGTCGTCTTTCCACTTGAGTCCGTTGGGGACTGTGCGCCATTGTGTGCCGGCATCATCTCCATAGAGCCTGCTGGGGTCATAGAGTTTGACGCCAAAGTCTATACGAAAGACAAAGAAAGAGAAGTCCAACCGCAATCCCACACCATAGGCCAATGCTATTTGCTTATAGAAATCTGTGTGCAGTTTCCCGTCTTGCCTCCATAAGAAGGCTCCATAGGGCTGTGCATCGTACTGATGAATAGTCCATATATTTCCCGCATCAATAAAAGCGGCCAAATTTATAAATGACCACACGTGAATACGATACTCCAGGTTCAAGTTCAGTTTTATATCGCCTGCCTGGTTATTAAAGTCAATCAAAGATCCTTTGCCTTGGTATCCTCCGGGTCCTAAACTACGCGCAGTCCAACCTCGGTTGCTATTGGCACCTCCGGCGAAATATCGCTTTTCAAAGGGAACAGTCTTTGAGTTCCCATAAGGAACTGCCACTCCCATATCTACATGCCATACAAGACGATGGTCTGTGTTGAAAATCTGGTGATAGGTAAAGAATATATCCCCTTTGGCAAATTGAGAGTATGGTATATTGAATAGCGTATAGCCGGTAGAGTCGTGTGGAAAATGGCAAGCAAGTGCTAAACCTTGCATCACATTACCTGCAGTCTCGATATGATAGTTCAAGTTATAATATGAGCGTAAAGGTTGTTGTTCTCTATACGAGGAGTAGAAACCAGAATACCCCCATCCTACAATAAAGTGGTTCTCATATGAATACTTTAGGATATTGGTGGATTGTAGAAACTGTTGGCGGAAGGTATCACTTATCCAAGGCAGATAGACGTAACTGATGTCAATAAGTTGAAACCGATGCAGTACACTGTTTTTGCTCCTTTGCCATTTGTACGAAAGACTCCCGTTGAATATAGAACGTGTGAACTCGTCGGGTCTGTTCTGATAGTTATAACTCAAATTTACCGCTAAGGAATTAGGGAAAGTAAGCCCCGCAGAAGCTTTTGCTTCTATGGCACGTCCGCCGTTCTGTCGCCATTCGTAACTACCACGCCCATCTAATGTAAACTCTTCTGCACCTCTGAACAGATTCCTGTTTGTATAACTCGCACCGGCAGCTACGCCCCAATCTCCCGCAGAGTATGTACCCTCTATTTCTGCAGATACGGAGTTCAGTTTACCACGTGATAGTACGATATGGCAATCTAATTCATCTGCAGAGACAGGAGAGAAACTGATGTCAACATACTTGATAGGAGACAATTGGTTTAATCGTGCATACGCACGTTCCACTTTGTTTTCATTGTACATGTCTCCTGGAGAGATAGGACAATTATATATCAACACTTTCTCTCGCAATAATTTATGTCCAACCCATGTAAATTCGTATCCATTTATGATGTTATGGTGTAGTGTTTCTCCTTCTGGTATATGATTGACATCATAGTCCATGTGGAAATAAACATGTGCGATCTTGTATTTACGGAATACTTGTTCTTTCTCTTCTTGTGACATTTGTACCACATAATCCTGCAAGCACATTTGTATATCCACTTGACGTAATCCTATGGTGCTATCTGCCACGAACTGTATCATGTCTTTGTCGAAGTAAAAACACCCTGTTTGTCGCATGGCTGTAGCAATTCGCTGTCTTTCTTGATCCAGTATATCTGCGTCAAATGGCATGCCTTCTTGTATGAGGCTATTGCGTTTGTCGGTGGCTATCTGCTGTAATTCTTTTTGTTCAAACCTCACCGTGTAGTTG
>CAVKDW010000120.1:0-3262 GCA_963655075.1 Muribaculaceae bacterium
TGACCACTCAGCACCCGGATAAGCAGTGCTACGATGCCTTTTACCAAGATAGCGTCCGAGTCTCCATGATAAATGACCAAGGGTTCACGGGATGCATCATCTGATGGTCGTAACTCTGCTGTGAACCAAACCTTGGACTGACATCCGTCTATAAGATTCTGTTCTGTCTTATCGCTTTCCTTGAAAGGTTCTAACTCGTTGCCATAATCTATCAAGAGGCTGTATCTGTCCATCCAATCATCAAAAGCACTGAACTCATCAATAATATCCTCTTGTATGTCGTGAATACTCATAAACTATAACTGTAATTACTATTTACTTAACAATCATGTGATACAGTATGTCTGCTATATGTTCATCGTCCTTCTCTGATATATCTTCTACCGGTACGGTTACTATATAGTCCGCTTTGTTGTAGAACTCTTCGCGAGCGAGCAGTTGGGAAGTGATAAATGGTAACAGTTCTGCTTCTGTGTCTCCCTGTAGCAAAGGTCTATCCTCCAAATTCGTCAGCATCAGTCGCTTGGCAAGATGTTCGGGCTTCCACTTGATATAGAAACTCGTACCTAACTCATGCAGGCACTCCATGTTATCTTCCCAACACGGATAGCCTCCGCCTGTAGCATACACCACATGTTCGAAAGGCATGTCTGCCAGGTCTTCTACAACATATTTCTCTTTTCTGCGAAAGGCCTCTATACCATACGTGCGGATATATTCTGCAGGTGTCATTCCATGTATCTCATGGAAAGCAGTATCTAAATCCACGAAAGACCAATCCAATCGTTCTGCCAAGAGTTTGCCGATGGTTGTCTTGCCTGCACCCATATAGCCAATCAGGTAGATAGGGAATTCCATACATGCTAATCAGTAGTCTTGTCTTTATCTGCTTGTTTATCCAGAGTGCGTCTTTCGCTGTCGTCTAACATTTGTGGTGTATTGTCACGCCACAGTATATTCCCACTTTCTATATATGCTTCCGGGAAGACTGTGTGCAGCGGTGCAGGGATCGTACCTATCAGTTTCCCGTCTTGGGTATAGACACTGACATGTGACGAACATATAGGAGCACATACGGTGTGGATGATGATGGTGCTATCTCCACAAATCAATGTGTCCCGTTGCGATGTTGTTGTACAGGCTACGGAAACAGTATCCTCTCCCCATACGTTTACCGTTATGGAAGCAAGTATAATGAGAATGGCGATGAGGTGTGTATGACAATAACTTTTCATCCTATTCTGTTTGTTTCTCTATTAACACGACAGCATAGGCAGCCATTCCCTCTTCTCTCCCGACAAAGCCCAGATGTTCTGTCGTGGTGGCCTTGATACTTACTTGATCCGTTGCCACTCCCATCACTGTTGATAGACATTTCTGCATCTGTGGTATATATGGACTCAGTTTGGGTTGTTGTGCACAGACGGTGCAATCGCAATTAACCAACGTGTAACCTTTCTCTTTCAGCATTTGTATCACACGTTGGAGCAGTATCTTTGAGTCTATATTCTCAAACTCATTACCGGCTGTATCGGGGAAATGATAACCTATATCACGCATAGATGCGGCACCTAATAGAGCATCACACAGTGCATGAACCAACACGTCTGCATCCGAATGTCCCTGCAGTCCCATAGTAGATGGAATAACAATCCCCCCTAACCATAATGGGCGATTAGGGGAGAACGCATGTACATCATATCCAAAACCGATACGCATAGTCTGTCAGGCTGACGTGATGCCTATGGTGCTATTTACTTCTTGTTGTTTACCAAGTCCTTGATACCTGCCAAGTCAAAGCCTAAGGTGAAACGCATCGTCTGGTCTAAAGGGTTCGACGGTGCTGTGGCTACGCAGTATGAGAAGTCCAATGAGAAGATACTCAACTTGAAACCTGCACCTAACGTCACATAGCGGCGGTTGCCTTTCCAATAATTCTCATGGCTATAACCCACGCGACCAAAGAACTGACGATTGTAACTATACTCCAAACCTACACCCCACTGTATCTCTTGCAACTCCTCAACGGCAGCAGACACATGCTTGTCTGTCCCGTCAACGGTATATCCCGGAGCATCACAGAAGGATTTCCACCAGCCTTCGGGAGAAGTGATGTTCGTGTACTCCTGTTGCTCCATGCGATGTGTTTCTTGGTTTACCGCAAATTTAGAATAGTAGGTAGGGACCAGCATCTTATTAGCCTCTACAGTAGCCATCAAGCGGTTATAGTTGTCAAAAGGAAGCTCATAGCTGATACCTAAACGCATATTGGCAGGAATAAAGTTCTGTGTATCACCATTGTCGTATGACATCTTACCACCCAAGTTACTGAGGTTGAAACCTAATGCGAAATAACTATCCCCCATAGGCAGTGCGATAGGTTGCTTGTAATACAGCGATATGTCTGCTGCCATTGTCCAAGCCGGATGCAACTCTGTAGATGTCGTTGTAACAGACGAGTTAGTACCATTATTCAGATCGCTATACAAGAAACGCAAAGCAACAGCCATACTGACATACTCGTGCAATTTTCGTGAATAAGCCACGTCCAACGACCACTCGTTCGGGTGAGCCTCTTGGAATGCTGTGCCTTGATAGTCCACCAACTGAACAGCACCCATCGAGAAATAACTGAAACTAGCAGAGATAGCCTGCAGGTCATCAAACTTGTAATATCCGGCAAGGTACGCCAAGTCGATATCGGTTACCAACTTGCGTAACCATGGCGTATAGTTCACCGACAGTCCACCACGGCTATCCATAAAAGCATATTTAGCAGGGTTCCAGTGTTGCGAGTTGAGATCCGGTGTAGTGGCTGCTCCCACATCGCCTAATCCTGCTGCATGAGCGTCAGGTGCCACAGTGAGTGACGGCATGGCTGTAATGACGGGGTTGGTTGCCAATACAGGCAGACTTAGACACACTAAGGTCATTACAGATAAAAAGGTCTTCTTCATTTTGTTATGATATTTATATAGTAATTTACTTGTTATACGTAATCGTTCTTTCTAAACTTAAATCTGCTTCATAGGCACTTCCTATTGGACTAATAATGAGTGTTGATTATTTATATCTTATTGAGAAATGATTATCTTGCCTGCTTTGGACACATAGTTAGATGTCTGTGTCCTTATCTTCACTTGATATACATAGATACCGGCACCTATTCCTAACTCTCCCACATTCCATTGGATACCATCTGTTCCCTTTTGCTCGTGCATCAAGACGAGGCGACCGCTGATGTCGTACATATATACAACAG
>CAVKDW010000121.1:0-3214 GCA_963655075.1 Muribaculaceae bacterium
AAAACACCATGAAGAAATCTTTATTATCTATGGTATGCCTCGCCATATTAGGCAGCCATTTATTGTTCGCAACCAATGTATCCCAAGTTGTGTATGCAGAAGACCACATGAGTGGTGAACTGAAAGTATCATCTGCAGATTTTGATAGTACAGAGCACTCTTGGCAAATCACATTACCCGGTAACAAACTCATCAAAGTAACTCGTATCAATAGCACACACTTCAAGCGCACAAGCAGCAATCACGTGTTATTGCTGGTAAACGGGAACACAAACCTTATAACGGATGAAAATACCGCTTTCACAATGGGTGTCTATGTAGATACCATAAGCAACGCCTCAAACCTAACTTTGGTTATCCAAGGTTTTACACAAGACTATGCTTTTGTTCCTAAGGATCCTGCCATTACCATTCGTTTCTCTGTGATCGATGAATACCCGTCTTCAGAAACCGTCTATTTCAATGGCGATGTAGAAATCGCATCGGGTGCGTTTTATACATCAGGATACAAAGAGTATATAGGGACCAAAGTAACGGCAGTCCTTGGTGATGGCTATAACCAATACACCTGTTTCGGTTCACCTCGAGGAGGTATGATACGCGGCAGCAACGAAGGATACCTTATTTTGGGTGGTAATCCCAATGGTTATGGCAACCACAATGTATATATCAATCGCTATACATCGAATGCCAATGTGATTATGACCGCCAGTTCGGGTAAAGTGGGCATAGGAATAGACGACCCTAAAGAGAAATTGCATATTGCAGGTGCCGTCCGTGGTACGGGTACCGCAGGGCAATTGATGATTCGCACGGATAGTGGCTATGTGTATGTTGGTCCTACCACCAAAACAACCATGAACTTCAACACCAACCTCAGTCGCTATGTATTCGATAAACCTATATTCAACAGTTCAGGCGCCTTTAGTGCAAATAATAGTAACCTTACACTACAGACGAATTTCTCTCCACGCCTAACCATCCTTAGAAATAATGGCTATGTTGGTATTGGCACAACTAATCCAACCTATCATTTGGACGTAAATGGCACTATCCGTGCCAATGAGATAATTGTCAATTCTGCTTCTGCAGACTTTGTCTTTGCCGAGGACTATAATTTGCGTTCTTTAAGTGAAGTTCAACAGTTTATCCAAGAACACAAGCATCTGCCCGAAATTCAATCTGCAGAGCAAATGGAGAAGAATGGTGTTAGTGTCAATGAACTGCAAATCCAACTTCTCCAAAAAATAGAAGAGTTGACTCTCTATCTAATACAACAGCAGCAAGTCCTAAGTCAACAAGAACAGACTATTCAGGAACTGCAACGACAAATAGAGACAATAAAGAAATAACTATTATGAAAAAGATAATACCATTATTTTTTATTGTTTCTGCATTTTTTATAGGGTGTGAATGTATAGACAAATCTCCGGAACCATATTCTAACGGTGTCACTGTTGTAAAACTAAAGAAAGCCGAGTATAAGAATTACATGGTGGTTTCAGAAATGGAAGATGCCTTATGCTTGATCCGTACTAATATCTTTGGTATCTCTGATTCTATAAAGTCTCCATATCGAGAGTTATCAAATGGCTATCTGTTAATAGATTGGCGGTGGTATTTATTCCCATATTTGCCAGCCTTAATATATGAAGAATGGGTTACTTATGACGGAAGTATTCAATGTTGGGATAAAGATAATACATCATATGTGGAAAAGCCATTGCAATGTTACTTTGTAGATATGGCAAAGGTGAATGCTCTGCTGAAGACAAATGAAGCATATATATGTGATTATGAGGAGGCGCGTCGGGGACATATATATGATGATTTGGATATTTTTCGAATGAAAACATCTCATATGGATTCTGTATGGGATGTAACTGAAAAGCAAATTTCAATTATCATAGAGAATGGAGGTTTTGATAGTATTGCGGAACGACAATATCAATTTGAATAACTAATGATTTTTGTATGAAAACAATCTATGCTATACTGCAACTATCTTTATTTTTCCCATGTTGCTATATTTTAGCAGGGAATCAAGTAGGTAAAAAGGATGCGGTTAGGGCTGCATTATACTATTCAACTAATAGAACAACAGCAAGTCATGATGGGACAAAATCGTACTCTCCATTATGTAGAGTTACAACTGAAACAGACACGACCAATGTTGATCCAGTGAGCGATGCTGTAGACCACATTGCAGTCTATAACATCAGCGGTCAGTTGCTCCATACCATCTATGGTGCCGATGCCGACCTTTCTGCCTTGCCAAGTGGTTTCTATGTCTTGCAAAAGCACATGACTGACGGCAGTGTGGTATCAGAAACCATCGTGAAGAACTGACACTATACCTCATTCAACAAGATGAGAGAATTGGGGATTTACAGAAACAAGTTGAATTGCTAAAAAACGTAGTGCTATGAAACGAAATATATTTTTAGTTGTATTGATGATAGTGTCAGCAGTGGCATGTGTTAGTTGTAAGCATCCGGATTTAATCAGTGGTCCACCGTGGGGCGGCAGTATTTATATCTTTCAATTTCAAGATGAAAGTTTTCTTAATAAGATCCTGGTGCATCATCCCCAGTCTCTATATCCTAACGATTATTATTCATATGGGGAAAAGTTTGCTATCCCCCTCTATCCAAAGATCTCTCCGAACACTCCCATATTTGGAGAAACAACAACTACACAATGCACAAACTATATCATTGGCGAAAACTACACGATAGAAGAACTACTCTCCGCAGAACAGAGATATATCTCGTTGAACGACGGATACTATATGTGCTATCCCTTTGCATGCATTGAGAATGGCGCACAATTCATAGATGTAGAGTGGAAAGATTTTTATGCTGTCAATCCTGATACCGCATACATATATGATGCTGTTTCACCCTACAAAAATCGTTTTTCGCTTAAAGAGGAGGATCTGGTTCATCTAACCGGCAAATCAACGGTGCATTTCCATAGTTGTACGAAAAAGCAAATGACTATAGAGGATGTCGTTGATGCTATCAATACATTGATAGACAAACGGGAGTTAAAGAAATATGGAACTGCAGTACATTCAGAAGGAAAATTATGAGACGAATACAATTTTTATTAATACTACTTAGTGTAGGCACTATTCTGTGGGGACAGGAGTATAGCCCCAATGAAATTTACGAGAAAGCAATCTCTTTTTGGAACTCGCCCAATATGTCCC
>CAVKDW010000122.1:0-3012 GCA_963655075.1 Muribaculaceae bacterium
CAACCTAACCTGGTTTTAAGACTCCATATCTGTCAACCTATTTTAGGATATGACAGTGGGGAGTGCGGTGGTGTTAGGTGCGTTGTTTGTTCGGACTTTCTCCGAATTCCGTACGGTAACACTTGGTAAAATATGAGGGGGAGGTAAATCCCACCGAGTAGGCTATTTCCTGAATGGTTAGATCAGTGGTCTTAAGCATTTGCTGCGCGCGATGAAGACGGATGTGCCGTATGAGGTCGATGGGCGTTGTTCCCAAGGTTTCTTTTGTCTTGCGGAATAGTTGTGTGCGGCTGATACCCAAGTGCTTCTGCAACTGTTCGACCGTCAGGTGTGTGTCCGACAAATGGAGTTCGATGTACGATTGCAGGTTCTGCACAAACTGTTCGTTGAGCGAAGATGCCGCCGTGTTCTTTGCCAGTTCCTCCGTGAGCATGTCCAAGCGTTCTTGTACCCGCCTACGATTGTGCTGCACATTGCGGAAGACAAACCAAGCCGCTGTGAGGACGGCTGCCAATAGAAAAATAGATAGTAAAATAATACCAAGTCGTGAACTCTTCGTTAGTTGCGAATCGTCCATGTGTTTCTGCAAAGTCCGAATGGCGTCCTGACTGCTGTTGATGTCTTCCGATAGGCGCAACATCAGTTGGGGCGACGACTCCTCTACCATGACCACAGGCAGGTATTGCTGCGCTTCGTAGGGGCGGTTGTTGAGAATGTCCGCCGCCGTGCGGATGACCAAATCTCCGCGACTCGTACTCATGACGGAGGCTTCTATTTCCCGATTCAAAATGGCTTCGATGCCTGCGCCTTTGCCCGTCATGGCATCCACGCCCGTGATGTGTACGGGGTGCGGAGTTCCTTTGCACGCCTCGGCTGCTCCTATTGCCATCTCGTCGTTTTGCGCGGCTATCGCTCGGACTTCCGGATACAATGCCAACAGCGAATCGACCTTTTCGTAGGCTTCCTGGCGGTGCCATCTCGCGGCGCAGGTGGCTACGACCTTCACCGCCGGATAGTGGCGCAGTCGCTCGTGCATCCCTTGACTGCGGAGTTCCGTAGGCAGAATGTATCTCGGTCCGAGGACTTCGATAACTTGTAGCGGGCGTTGTGGTGTGCAGTTCTCCACGCCTGCCAACTTGCCCAAATAGTCGGCGATGGTAGTTCCTATGTCGTAGTTAGACATACAGACAAATGCGTTGTATTTCTCCCCGATGTTGTAGTTGGCTGTCAGAACCACAGGTATTCCGGCATCGTAGGCTCGGTTGGACGCTTCACAGAGTTTGGGGATGTCATTCGGACCCACAATCAGCAGGTCAACCCTCTCTGCAATGAACGAATCTATTTGCCGGCACTGTAGGTCGTAGTTGTAATGCGCATTGCGGAAGACAAGGCGTAGTTCCGGATGAAAGAGGGCTTCCTGACGCATTTCCGCGTCCATCTTTTGGAACCACGCTTCATCGCCCACCTGACTGATTGCGACCGTGTAAGTGGGTTCCTCCGTCGTTGGCGGGGCAGAGGATGCGCAGGCGGATAGGCATAGGAGCGCGAGCAGCAGGTACAGGCTGCTGCGGTGGTGCGTAGGCGTATGGCGGTTCTCTGTCAGTGACAGGGCATCGGCGGCGCGAGGCGTTGAAGGTGTTCGATACGGCATATACATAGGCTGTTTGATGGTCGGTTAGACAGTTTTGCGCTGCGAAATTATACTTTTCTTTTGGGATGGGCAAATGTTACAAGGAGCAGGTCGTTTATCGATTTACGTGAGTAATTATTTTTTGTGGGATTTGTTTGGTTACTTGTCGGATATGATGAAGGGTGTATTCCTGGTAATCACATAAGAATCACATATGAATCATATAAGAATATCATATAGAGATAAGCATCGTAGATTCATGGATTATTGCGCCACATAGTTTGTAATATTTGCATTTATGTCAAAAGAGTTGTATTTTTGCAGTTGAATCTACGCAGGTGGGGAATATAACAAAATAGGGGAATATAACAAAATAATAGTATAACGATTATGAGAAACAAATATGTTTTCTTCGGCGCACTCGCATTGTGTGCATGCTTGTCTTCTTGTATGATGACCTACAAGTATATGCAAATCTATACGGCAGAGCCCGTTGCCAACGCCACGGCGGCACAAAAGACGGACGATGGCTTGGTTTATGAGAATGAGGACTGCATTGTTAATTATCATTTCTGGGGTGAAGGTGGAGATGCAGGTTTTGTTTTCTATAACAAGACTGATAAAGTGATTCATATTGACTTGAGTCAAACTTTCTTCGAGAAGAACGGCGTGGCGTATGACTATTATGTTCCGACAACCACCACACAGACCACCAGTTCGATTTCCGGTTTGACCTTATCGGTAACTTCCGGCGTAGCGATCTCTTCTACCGGTGCGTTGGTAGAGGCGAGTTCAACAATGAACCAAGCTATATTATCCATTCCGCCGAAGACGAAGCGTGTTGTGTCACTATACAGTATCCGAGAGGATTTATTCTACGACTGCGACCTTAAAGCGTACCCTAAACAATCGGTGCGTTTGGCTTACTCTGTGGATAACTCGCCGCTGACTTTTGCGAATTATATCACTTATTCAGTAGGCGAAAGTGAAAATACGCGGTCGATTGACAATCAGTTCTATATATCAGAGATTGCCAATTATGCAGAGCCGTATATCATTACTTTTGTTCCTAAAGAAAAGACTTGCAATAATGTACTCACGCCAGAACAACAAAACACACAGATGTCTGTGCCTAATCTATTTGAGGCGTACTATAATGTAGAGGCAGCCAATACATTCTACATTCCTTACTCCGTTACCTCTTCCCAAAAACTCTATATTTATGCTTATGGATATAGAAACTATGTCTGGAGTTCTTACTACAAGGCATATACGAACTCAACCATAAATAATTCGGTTGCTCCCAAGTAAAAGAAAGGTATAGGTTTGTCTTAGTACGGAAAAAGTTGACACATTAGTGACCAAAAATTATGAGTCAACAT
>CAVKDW010000123.1:0-2827 GCA_963655075.1 Muribaculaceae bacterium
CGAACGTATTTGCGTCTGCGGGGCTTTGTGACTTGTAACTCATAGTCGTAGAAAAATTAGTTGGTTAGTTTGTTTACATCCAGTAGATACCGTTCTGCTTGCGCTCATCTGCTGTCATCTGTTGCACCTCGTAGGTGGTGTAGCGGCGTTTGTAGTCGGTCAGTCCTATGCGGTCGGCGTCGGATTGATAGAGCAGTATCCACTTGCCGTCTATCTGTGCACTGACTATCGGGGCGTTGGGTTGACGGCTGCTGTCTATCCGGGCGAACTCGGCATTGTCGATGGCGTGTATCTGCTTGTCGAGTTGCAGGAACTCAGCCACACGGAACTCACGGTACGGGCAGTTGCGCAGCATATAGTCCACGGCATATCTCACTCTCTCCACGCTCCAGCCGAGGGACGCCACTTGGTCGGCAAGCACCGTCCAGAACGTTATCTGCTGCCCGTTGGGTGTCTGGTAGGCGGTGTTCATGGCGGGGAAGTTCACTGCCAAACGAAGCACAAACGGCATAATATCGGCAACGGTGGCGGGCGGACAGTGGCGGAAGACTGACAGCGGACTACTGCGTTGTTCTTCGGGCTGTTCCGGCAGCAAACCCTGCTGCGATAGAGCGGGCGAGTTCTTCGAGGTTGGTGCTGCGCCGGTTTCCTGAACCCGGCGGATTGCTTGGTTGATTGTCTCCATTGTTCTGTACGTTTTGGGTTTCTTTTAGTTTTCTGAGATATTTCGGCAGCCAGTTCTGGAAGTGTTTCAAGACGGCGGTGCGTTCGCTGCGCTCGCACTCCTCTCGGACGGAAAAATCGTTGTCGTAAAAATCGGCGATTAGCGTGGCGGGTGACACGTCTGTAAAACCACTGCGAAAAAGTTGTTTTTCCACCCACTCTTTCAGGTCACTTTCTTCAAACCATTTTTGAAATCTCTCACGCGCATTCTCCGATGATGATGAAGAAGAATAATCTAAATTCTTATCTGAAGATATATAAGGTGTGGGGGCGGCATTCTGTGCAGGGGAGGGCGGCAAATCGTGCAGGGGGGCATTCTGTGCAGGGGTGCATTCTGTGCAGGGGTCAGGGGCGGCACTCCGTGCAGTGGTCAGAGCCTTAAAAACAGACCTTTTCCCATCGGTATATTCCACCTCCAACCAGCCCGTTTCTTTGAGTTCGGCGATGGCATTCCGGACACCTCTCTGACTATACCCCAAACGGTCGTATATATACTCTGTTGAGATACATACCACACCCCGTTGTCCTATCTGGTAGATAAGGGCATAGACATCACGCAGCACACCGCCACGCAGGGCGTTCATCCACTTGTAGGTCTTGATATATTCGTCTTTCATCGTGTGTGACAACAACTACTTTACGCCAGATACTTTTGTGCTTCCTCGTGCGTGATATAATAGGCTTTCACACGCTTGTCGTTGGCGGTGGTGATGAACTTGTCGCGGTGTATCATCATACCCGCTGCCACCAACTCGCTGACACGCTTGGGAAACTCCATACAACCGAAAAGGTGTAAGGCGTCGAGGCTCGTTATCTCTTTTCCTGCGTTACGCAAGAACCACCATTTGATTTGCTCGCGCTGGCTCTGACTGCTGCGAGGATTGGGGTTATTGTCTGCCATGGGTTTTCTAATTTTTAATGTTTAATGTTTAATTTTTAATTAAGAGTTGGGTGTTGGGAGTTGAGAGTACACTCAACTCCCAACGAAAAGGTCAGAACGGGAGGTCTGGACTCTCGCCCTCTTGCAGGGTCTGCTCATAGGTGGGAGCATTGGCTATATCCTCCGGAGTAGGAGCGGATGACACCGGCTCGTTCCATGTGCGCAGGTTGCCGATGATATAGTTCTGTCCCTCTTGGCGTTCCTCTTTCTTCGGAGCACACGAGATGAGGTGGTCGCTGATTACTCTGCCGTTAGCGTCCATAAACGGCTCTTTCTTCTCATGAATGGAGATGTTGAGGTACAAGCGGCGGACACCGTCCTTGCAGTCAACTGCTTTGATTTGCGACTTGGGAATATCCGACAGGCAGACAGAGCCCACAAATTTCATTGCCATTGAGGTTAATTTTTAATTGTTAATTTTTAATGTTTAATTATGCGTTGTTTTTGTTTATCCCGAAAAGAGGTAGGCAGGGCGGGTTCCTACATTCCAAATACGAGTGCCTTGCGGCATATCCTTTATTATCGCAGCCCCGTTCACTGTCTTATCCTGCTTACCTGTCAGCGTTGCTACCGCTGTTCGTATTGCTGTGCCCACAGCTCGAAGTACTTGTCCTCGGGGTTGGGTAACCGTATCCCGTACTCTGCCGCGGCGTCAGCCTGTACCTTGTCCAGAAACTCCGTCATCTGTTCTGTCGATAACCTGTTGGTGTGTCCGGCTATCCTGCCACGCGGGGTGTCCACCGGCAGGAACAGCCTGCAATAGACATCGTGTACCGTCTGTGCCGAGAACGTCCGCCCTGCGGCTTCCGACCACGACTTGGCGATGCACGCGAACCACAGCCACATAAGACGGTTCTGGTTGTTGCTGCGGGGGCTTTTCGCTTTCTCCATCGTGAGGACATACTCGCCGTTCATGGCATCGTTGAGCCATAACGCAACGGTCTGCACTATATCTTCGGCATTGTTGCCGTCACGCGACTTGCTATATCTTGCTGCTTTCATAATACGGTTATTTACTCAGTGTCACTTGCAAGGTCGTGGTAGATGACTTGGCACACTGCTTGAGTGCCTGCAGCGTCGTCTCACGTCCTTTCTGTCGGGCGCGTATATCTTCGAGTTGGTCTTGGTAAGACTGCCACTCTCCGTCCTGTGAGTAGTCGTACC
>CAVKDW010000124.1:0-2497 GCA_963655075.1 Muribaculaceae bacterium
ATGTTCCCCATTATGAAGAATCCTTTTTTTCTTATTACTATCAAGGGGCATCCATTTACATTGTAAATGCTCTATATTTAGATGCATTGGAAAAAATCGCAAGGGATGATACCTATGAGTACAAAGTATCATACGTGGTTTCTAATGGTGATGTACACCCTTCAGATTTAATGATAGATGAAGAATTCTGTAGGAATCATCCTGTATATTTCGTTACGTTTAGGGATGAAATTGTCAATTGGAACCACTTTGCAAAGGGAACTCAATCTGTTTCTGATTGGCTAATAACAACTGCAGTTGCATACCAAGGATTCGGATGTCTTACACCTGCAGAAGTCGTAGAGGAATGTTATGGTGGCTACAACGTGCTTAGAATACCAATTTTACATAGTAAAAAAACATTCAAGAAGCCATGTGATGAAAAATATGACCACTTTTGTAAGCTTGGGAAACCCAAAAAAGATATAGAATTAGAAACGGAGTTAGAGGCTCTCTACGAATTTGATCCGTATCGGACATCGTGGATGGTTTTTGATGCAGAAAGTAATGACCAGTATATCGAAGTTAAGTCCAATACTCTTGGATTAGACTTGGAGGGACATGACTTTTATGTGTATGATACAACCCTTGTGCTGCCAGATGGTATCATTCGAATCCCTGCTCAAATTAGCACATATGACCCTGAACGAAATGCACAACACATAGAAATGGAATATATTGCAGGATGATGAAAATGGCGTTACATATAGCGATAGGGATAACAATGGCAGTCGTTTTGTTGGTTTCATGTTCCTCCTCCAAAGTTCGTTATGTTTCATACAACATACCCGAATTGAACGCTGAGGAATTACAACAATTGGCAGATTCTAACGAACAAGAATACACAATGTTCTGTACATATAGCAAGTATTGTGATTTTTGTGAAGAAGAATTTCCAAAAGTATTTCGCTATTGTACGCATCTTCCAATTCATTTCTACGTATTGTTTCAAGTGCGCGCTACGGACTCTATATACATCTATACTTGTATGAAAGATATACAAAAAATAGATAGTTCCTTCTGTGATTTTGTAGTATTGTCTGATTCTCTGTATGATGAACAGTATCGTCATATAGAACAACGGGGGCTGTTTAGACATTACGGAGGTTCTGTTGAGGGAAATAAGTACATAAATTATGTAGAAAAATATATTCCCACCCAGTTTAACCATGAGTGTGCAACCCCCAAATTAATACTATATAAGAAAAATGGAGGAATTGTATTTGTCAATAATTTTGAGATGGAGAATGGAGTAATGACGAGTTTATCCCTTTCGGATAAAGCAAAGTTAGAGCGCGTGATTTATAGTAATAATTTATAATCAACCAAATAATATGGCACAGAAGAAATTTGTATGCTCCGTATGTGGCTATGTCCATATAGGAGATAATGCCCCTGAAGAGTGCCCGCAATGTCACCAGAAAGGTGTGTTCGTTGAACAGAAAAAGAAATGTTTCGACACCAATAGCAATGTTTACACAATCGTGTATTCAGTTGTAGTTGTTGTCATTGTGGCAGTTTTACTCGCTTTGGCGAGCCAAGTGCTTAGCCCGCGTCAGCAGGCGAATGCTCTGCTCGACAAACAAAAGCAGATATTGGTGGCACTCAATCAGGATTATTCAAACACTGACCCTGCACAGATGTATAACACATTAGTGAACGATACGGTCTATGTGGGAGAGAATAAACTTCCTGTCTATCTGGCAACCATTAACGGCGAGACAAAGTACGTGTTTGAACTCAAAGGTACTGGCCTTTGGGGTGGTATCGGAGGCTATCTGGCTCTCGATGCAGACAAGAATACCATCTTCGGTATCAATTTCAACCACGAGAGCGAGACACCGGGGCTGGGCGCAGATATTGTTACAGCCAAGTTCCGCAACCAATTCAATGGTAAGCACATTCGCAATGCGCAAGGAGAACTATGCTCAGTAGCCGTACTAAAAACAGGTAAGACTGCCGAAAATGGTGCCGAACAAGTAGATGCCCTTTCTGGAGCAACGATCACGTGTACGGGTGTAAGCGACATGCTCTACAACCGCCTCCATGAGTATGAGTCGTTCCTCAACGGCGGCTCAGCACCTGCTGCCACCGCATCCGAGGAGGCAACCGCCAAGCCTGTCACACTCGTTGACGGCGTCGTATTTATGGACGACATCAACTTGATAGATGTCAACGACATCGCCGCAATGGATGTAATCAAGGATATGGATGCTATTCGGCAGATAGCAGTTCTATCCGATTATAGCGACGAAGAACTGCAGAATGGCGTTATTGCAATCATTACAAGAAAGGAGAAATAGCCCTATGTTATCACAACAAACAAAAGAGGTCTTTCTTGGACCACTCAATAAGAACAACCCTGTGGTTGTACAAATCTTAGGTATCTGCTCTTCGTTAGCCGTTACCGTACAACTCAAGCCGGCTTTGGTAATGGGTATCGCCGTAACCATCATCG
>CAVKDW010000125.1:0-2477 GCA_963655075.1 Muribaculaceae bacterium
CTCACAACCATACACTAACAACGAGACTGCCTAACATTACTTGTTAGACAGCCTCCATCGTATATAGGGTTTATGGAAAATTATCGCCTTATGCGAGATGGTTAGTATGCAGAGCCAGGCTTGACTTGAGATTTGCGGCTTTGTTACGATGTATGATGTTGCGCTTAGCAAGTTTATCCAACATCGAGCTTACTTTTGGTAGCAATTGTTCAGCCGCAGCCTTGTCTGTAGTAGCACGTAGTACGCGTATAGCGTTACGTGTTGTTTTTGCATAATAATGATTATGAGCCTTACGGGTTTCCGTTTGGCGTATACGCTTCAAAGATGATTTGTGATTTGCCATCTTACAGTATGATAGTTATTTTGTTATTATTATTTGTAGTCCATAGCAGAGTCGAACTGCTCTTTACAGAATGAAAATCTGTCGTCCTAACCGATAGACGAATGGACCCTTATCAAAAGTTCCCGGGGCAGGAGTGCTCAAGCGGAAAGCGGCTGCAAAGGTAGTACAAGTTTTTTGATTGCGCAAGTGATTGCAGCAAAAATATGTGTTTTTCTCTGTAAAAGAGTACTTTCCAGTGTTTTTCAACAACATTTTGTACGTGTTCACTTTATTGTTATTGTACAGTTTAGTTGGTTTTTGTGATTGCTGTTCATAACCTTAACTGCAATAAAGAGGTTTGTATAATTCGGTTGAATTATGTAACTTTGCGGGCAAATGTTAGGGTTAGTATGCTACATAGTACGTACGAGAAAGGAGAGAATACTCCTTTTGTTCGCGTTGTCTATGTGTATGTGTGTATGTTGGGCTCAGGACTCCTTGGAAATCGTTTCCGCAAGAAACGTGGCAGGCGTTAGCGAGGGTCTGGAAATAGTTTCTGCTACTGCACATAATGAGTTGTGCTACAACAGATTGGTTGAACATGAGAATGTGCTTCATATCAGTTATGGTGGATTGTGGCAACAGGATCAATATTTGAGTCCATTGCTTTATTCGGGACAGTGTATAGGCATTGGTAATGAATGGTGGCAGGGCTTTCGTTGTGATACGAGTTCGCATTGGCGGCATGTTGGCCGCGTAGATGGTCGTTTCGGTTGGACGTATAACACCGTTGGGACTAATTTGATGTACTCGTTGGGGATAGACGTTGGATGGGGGGCGTATTACTCATGGCGTTTTAGGAGGGGCATAGAGTTGTTATTAGGTCCGTACTTGGAGGCGGATTGGATGGGTAAGATGCATGGCAACAGTGTGAACAAGCCTTATTCGATGGATGTGGCGATAGACTTGTGTGCTATGGGAGGAGTCGGTTGGAGTTTTTCCGGACGAAGGACAAGTTACAGGTTGCGGTATATCGTTCGTGCAAATATGGTCGGTATGGATTTTATACCCGACTATTGGCAGTCGTATTACGAATTGTCGGAGGGAGTACAAGGAAAGATTCGTTGTAGCAGTATGGCTAACCACAGGATGTTGCGGCATGGGGTGACATTGGATATGCAGTTGTTGCACTCGACATGGCGTGTTGGAGTGGCGCATGAATACTTGGAGTATGGTGAACGTGATATGATGTTCTCTCGCGAAGAGGTATATGCGGTGATAGGGTGTATATGGCACTACAAGATAAGACCTGCAAAAGATATGACAATATGGGAGTTGTGAGAGAAATATGGATGGTTAGTGTTGGAGTAGGATTGTTAGTGGCAGGATGTACTCATCAGTTTGATGGAGTATCGGACAATACTCCCGTTGGGAACTTTGAGAGTCTATGGAAGATTATCGATGAGAAATACTGCTATTTGGAGGAGAAGAATGTTGATTGGGATTCTGTGTATGCGGTTTATCATCCGCGTTTTGAGAATATGTCAGTGGAGGAGCAGGACTATGACTATGCTTGTTTTGATTTATTGTCTGAGGTATTGAACTTGTTGGAAGATGGACATGTGAACTTATATTCGGTGTTTGACGTGTCTGTATGTAAGAGTTGGTATGCAGGTTATCCTTTGAATTATGACAGTGAGATAATTACTAAGTATTACTTAAAGGATTACCGTCGTGCAGGTGGACTATATTACCAATTATTGGACTCCGGGCACGTGGGGTATGTGTACTATAGTTCGTTCTCAAACAGTTTTTCTGAAGCAAACATGGTGGCAGTATTACACTATTTTCAGGCTTGTGATGGACTCGTCATAGACGTGCGCAATAATGGTGGTGGTGATATGACAAATGCATATAAGTTGGCATCACCTTTCTTTGCGAGTGACACGGTAGTAGGTTATTGGCAGCATAAGTCCGGACCAGGAAGAGGTGATTTTTCAGAATTGAAGTCTATGTGCATTGAGGAGACAAAGGGTTATTGGAAACGTCCTGTGGTTGTGTTGTGCAATAGACATAGTTATTCAGCGGCCAATTTCTTTGTCAGTATTATGCGATATGCGAGTAATTGTCGGATTATGGGAGGTAAAAGTGGTGG
>CAVKDW010000126.1:0-1826 GCA_963655075.1 Muribaculaceae bacterium
GATGAGATACACTACCAGTACAGTATCAAAAATGTATGGGACAGCACGTATAGCGAAAATGCACTATGCCAACTGATCTATTGCAACGAAGGCAAGTTCTCCTTTACGCACCTGCCGAGCGGAAATAGTTACGGAGGAACATCATGGGAAGGCTTTACTGTCTCCAAAGTGGCATCCGACACTACGAACGCATTCGGCTGCATGGCAAAAGGTGGCTTAAAAGGCGAAGGCACACCTTTCATCGTGGGCTACTTCTCCGAGTACTACACGATGACCAACAAAGATGGCTTCCCATCGTCCAACATCGTTTATTTCGATGACAGTTATTATCCAGAAGAGGTGTATATCTGCCAAAGTACCAACACTATGAAGGCTCTCAAGGACGGTATGGCTCCTGCACGTGCTTTTACCAAACAAGACACCCTGACACTCATCATCAGTGGACTCAATAACCTCTACGAGGAGACCAACAGTGTTAAGTATTATCTGGCAATAGACAGTGTCTTCAATACCACTTGGACCAAAGTGGACTTGTCCTCGCTGGGCAATGTAGCCGGTCTCAGTTTCCGCATGACTTCAACAGACATGTCGTATGGTTATATGAACACACCGGCTTATTTTGCACTGGATGGACTGAAAATAGGTACAGAAACATCTACAGGTTCAGAGAATATCGCTACACCTGCATCGCAGACCAAGAAGATGTTGATCAACGGACGTATCGTCATCGAACGCAACAACACACGCTACACTCTCGACGGACAACGTATAGAATAATCTCTCTCTACAATAAAGAACACAAAGAGGCTGCCTGACACCCGTTAGACAGCCTCTGCTACTCCCCCTTGCAAGAAAAACAATGTGTTACCGTTCCACCTATTAACCCTTTCAACCAACTAAACCACGCATAAACCCATAAACTTCTAAACTCATCAACTAAACAAGTTCCCTCAACTATCAACTAAAAATTCTCTCCCTACTTGCATATCTCCGCAAATAGTTGTACCTTTGTCCGCAAGAAAGGAGAATAAACTATGGAAGCAATCACTTTTAGTCCTGCACAAGTGCATGTGTTCAATCTCGTGTCGCACATTAAGTCCGATGAGGGGTTGGAGCAGTTGCGTGAACAGTTGGCGACTTTCTATGCGCAACAAGTGGATAAAGAGATGGATGCATTATGGGAAAGCGGAGAGTGGAACGAACAGAAACTGCAATCGCTCCGTGGTTCGCATTTCCGCACCTCCTCTAAAAAATAGCCATGAGGTTGGTTGTTATCGATACGAATTGCCTGCTGCAGATTCTTGCCCGCAAAAGCCCCTATCGCCCGATATGGGACGCATTCTTGGCGGGTAAATATCAACTGTGTGTGTCCAACGAGATATTGGACGAGTATCAAGAGATATTGAGCCGGCAGATAACGCTATCTGTGGCGGAGAATGTTGTACTGCTGATTTTGAATAAGCAGAATGTGCGCCTCGTTGACCCACATTTCCACATGGAACTGATTACGGCAGACCCCGACGACAATAAGTTCGTGGATTGTGCTTTTGCAGTCGGCGCAGATTATTTGGTTTCAGAGGATGCGCATTTCAAAGTGCTACATACCACTCCTTTCCCAGAACTAAACCTTGTTACATTGGACGAGTTTCTAAATACAAAACTATCATAGTGGGGTGCACGGCTGTGTCTGCCCGAGTATCGTGCCACTCCAAAAAAGTCGTACATGTATTAGGGTATGAAATGGGCGATACCCCCTCCCTACTTGCATATCTCCGCAAATAGTTGTACCTTTGCAGCAGGTACAATGTGCAGAAGAAAGCACGGTG
>CAVKDW010000126.1:1836-2335 GCA_963655075.1 Muribaculaceae bacterium
TATGAAAAGAACTATTCTAATCCTATGCAGCCTAATGGCTATGATGATGACTACCCGCGCACAAGAGGCGGAGAAAGACGCCGTCTATGCGTGGGTGAACGGCACAAGCAAGTGCTACCGCCTGACAGATATGCCCAAGGTAAGTTATGACAAAGGGGCTGCCGTACTGTCTATCAACGGCGTAGAGCAGTTGCGTGTACCGGCAGCGAATATCGACAAACTCGTTATCGTCTATGGCGTGTACAAAGAAGATGATACCCCAACCTCCACGGACTCTGCAGAGAACGGCGGGAACAACCCTGTGCGCCAAGTGGACAAGTATATCATTGGCGGACAACTGATTATCGTGGTTGATGGCGTGCAGTACGATGTACATGGCAGACGCATAGATGTAAACCAATTAACCCCTTAACAGTTTCCATTATGAAAAAACTACTATTATTCTTATCAGTAGCATGCAGCAGTCTGCTGCTGCATGCCCAAACCAACCAGGTAGTGT
>CAVKDW010000127.1:0-2279 GCA_963655075.1 Muribaculaceae bacterium
ACAACGTGCCTCTGCAACGCAACTACCGCACGAATATCTACGGTAACCTGCTGACCAGTTCCGCTGAGTTCAACGTGGTCATCACGCCTGACTTCGATGGTGCAGAGAATATAGAAGTCTGGGACGGTACTTCCACTGTAGAACCGCAAAAAGATGCAGATAACAACTATCTCGTAAGTACCGCTGCCGAGTGGGCATGGCTGACGAAACAAAATGGCCGTTACATCAAGGGTGTTGGGAATAAAGTTTACATCACAAAAGATATTGACTTCGGTGGACATAATGTAACGAGTCTGAAAACGGGCAATAATGATGTAGGTATTTCGCTCGACCTTATCGATGGGCAAGGACACAAATTCTTGAACATTCTAATGAACAACAACGACGTCTATGCTGGTTACAACGCTAGTCTTATCAGTATGCACAGTACTACACTCAAGAACCTCACCATCGAGAATGTCACTGTAGTAAGTACCTATCAAGATGATCAGAGTCGTGCGGGTGTCATCTGCGCTGGTTTGCAAGGCGGAACACTGACTATTGATAACGTACATATCATCAACGCCAATGTCACTGGCGTTCAGTCTGTCGCCGGTTTCGTTGGACTGGTAGCCCAAGATTGCAAAGTCGAAATCACGAATAGCTCGATCGCGAACAGTACTATCTCCAACCGCTCGGTGGCTGATGAGTCTGGCTTCGTAGCCGGTTTCATAGGTCGTGTACAAGGTACTGCTGTTATCAAAGATTGTAACGCTACCAACACGACAGTGGACGCATTCTATGCTCAAGATGAAGATCATGCAACCAACCCACGCCGTGATGCTGAATCTATCCAGCCTATTGCTGTGAAAGAATATGCTTCGCGTGTCCCCACTGCGTCACTGACTATCACGAACACTCCGGAAACAGGCGTGACGGTTAACAAGAAAGAACTCGCCACAGTCGTTACCACTTCCGAAGGACTGGCAACAGCCATCGCAGCCGGCAAGAGTAATATCGAACTGGCTGCCGGCACATATTACCTCAAAGGTCTTACCCTCACCAGCGATGTCACTATCTCCGCTACGGATGCCGCATCAACCATTGTTTCGCTCAATCTCGAAGCAACGGATCCTTCTTATGGTGAGTATTACTTGGATGCAAGAGGTCACAAACTGACATTCAGCAATGTTACCTACAACCAAACGGGTCAAGTCTATGCAGTTATGGAACATATTGGCACTGCTGGTTCTATCTTTGCCAAAGAGTTGGTTATGAATAATTGTATCTGCAATGGTACGGTGGCAGTTGTAGCCGATAAGATTACACTCACGGGCTGCACTGTCAATAACAATAGAAGAAACGCTACAGAAGGCTATCCTGTTATAATCTTTGGTAATGATAACTGCAATGTATTGCTGGACGATTGCCAAATCAATGGTGTCACGAAAGGCATCATGCTCTATGCATACCAGAATGCTTACACATACAATTTGACAGTTAAAGACTGCGAGTTTATCTCTACCGAAGAAAATGATAAGGCGGCTATTGAGTTGCATACCGAGTGTGGTATCAAAGGTGAGTTGACCATCAGCAACACGACCCACATCGGTTTCCCAACTTCGGTCGGTGACAATGGTCTGTGGCACGAGATTGTCAATGCTTCCGGCAGTGCGTATGGCGACGAAGGCACTCAAACCAAACGCTTCAAAGTCACAGTAGATGGCGTTGTAAAACAAGAACAAGTTCTCTAAATCCTAAAAGTATAGGGAGAACTCTATAATTCCCAATAATCCAACTTATGGGATAATCTCTCTACATTGGTTTCTTAGAACAAAGAATATCCCGGGGGCTGTCTAAACGGTAAAAGGTTAGACAGCCTCTTTTCTTCCAATCAATGATTGTCAAATCCCACAGGGAACGTAGGTACTACAATCGTCAAAAATACCTGTATTGATAATCAGCCTCTTACAAAGAAAATGCGAAAAAGTTACTACAAGATTTGGTCAGTCCAGACAAAAGCAGTAATTTTGCACCCGCTTTCGGAAAAACGAACCCTCCTATGTGTGGAGAGAAACAAACCGGAAAGCAAGAGTGATCATTGAACGATTGATTAATCAAGATGTAGTACAAGCGAGTACCGCGAGGTACTCAGAATAGGGAAAAATTAGTTCCCGTCAAGTACACTTAATAGTAAGGTTATTCTGAGCGAGATATAGATTATTTTACAACGAAGAGTTTGATCCTGGCTCAGGATGAACGCTAGCGACAGGCCTAACACATGCAAGTCGAGGGGCAGC
>CAVKDW010000128.1:0-2209 GCA_963655075.1 Muribaculaceae bacterium
TTTGAGCCCTTGGCGAAATAAGAAGCCCGGTGGGCTGAGTAGAACTCCTTATCGCCTCGCCTGCGGCAAACCGTCAGGTTTGAGACTCCATACTCTGCCCTAAATTCTCAACTTCTCTCAACTCCTCCACCCTTTCAACTTCTCCTCAACTGATAAACTCATAAACCAATAAACAAGAAAAACTATCGAACTTAATCGAACTTTATCGGCACCAAACTACACGAAACTACCTTAAACTGACAACGCAATATCTACATGTTGTATCTTTGCACCCCAATTCACAATGCCTAAACCAATAAACTCCTAAACTCATAAACGAATAAAGCGGCTCTTGCGTAGTTAAATAAAAGTCACTACCTTTGCAACGTGTTTATAATGCGTAACTATGTTCGATAACTTATCAGAAAGACTGGAACGCTCCTTCAAGATTCTCAAAGGAGAAGGACGTATCACAGAAATCAATATCGCCGAGACAGTCAAAGATATCCGCAAGGCATTACTCGAAGCGGATGTCAACTACAAGACCGCCAAACAGTTCACCGATGAGGTCAAAGCCAAAGCACTCGGACAAAATGTCATGACGGCGGTAAGACCGGGACAACTGATGGTCAAGATTACGCACGACGAATTGACGACACTGATGGGAACAGAAGCCGAAGAGATAAACCTCAAAGGCAACCCTGCTATCATACTACTCAGTGGTCTGCAAGGCTCCGGTAAGACAACTTTTGCGGCTAAACTGGCTAACTTCCTGCAAACCAAGAAACATAAGCGGGTGATGCTCGTGGCATGCGATGTCTATAGACCTGCCGCTATCGAACAACTGCGTGTACTGGGTGAGCAGATACAAACAAAGGTCTATACCGACGAACAAGAGCCGAACCCGGTCACCAAGGCGCAGAAAGCGGTCAAAGAAGCACGTATCTATGGATACGACGTCGTCATCGTCGATACTGCCGGACGACTTGCCGTCGATGAGCAGATGATGCAAGAGATAGCCGCTATCAAACAGGCTGTCACACCAAGCGAGACCCTCTTTGTCGTTGACGCCATGACTGGACAAGATGCCGTCAATACCGCCAAAGAGTTCAACGACCGCCTCGATTTCGACGGGGTAATACTCACCAAACTGGACGGTGACGCACGAGGCGGAGCAGCACTCAGCATACGCTCTGTGGTCAACAAACCGATCAAGTTCATCGGGACAGGAGAGAAGATGGACGCAATAGACGTCTTCCACCCGTCACGTATGGCAGACCGTATCCTGGGCATGGGAGACGTGGTGTCACTCGTAGAACGGGCACAGGAACAATATAACGAAGAACAAGCACGACGTATCAGCAAGAAGATCGCTAAGAACCAGTTCGACTTCAATGACTTCCTTTCCCAACTGGAACAGATCAAGAAAATGGGATCTATGAAAGACCTTATGGGAATGATACCGGGTATGGATAAAGCACTCAAAGGGGTCGAGGTCAATGACGACGCCTTCAAACCCGTGGAGGCTATCATATCTTCCATGACTCCTGCAGAACGTGCCAACCCTGCTCTACTCAATGGCAGTAGAAAAAATCGCATCGCGAAAGGCTCAGGGACATCTATCGTGGAGATTAACCGCTTCCTTAAACAATTCGAACAGACGAGCAAGATGATGCGCAAGGTACAACAGATGAAACGCAGATAGACATTCATGACCGTCAAAGAGATATTTGAGATGCGACGCGCAGGACGGGTGGATGAAGCATACGACGCTATCCTGCCACTCTATCGTGTGCACCATGGCAAATATACGACTCTGGCTATGTTCTGGTGCGCCGTGGACAAACTGAACCTGCTACTCACACGAGTCGTAGGGGGCGACGACAACTCTGTCAACGCACTACAAGAAGCAGAACGAATCATGCTGAGCCTTGAGAAACTATACCCCACTATGTGCGACGAGGAACAGAACGGAAAGCAGACACTCAGTAACCTCAAAACAGCATTACAACATACACGGCTGAGGGTAACGCAAGACGCAGAGAATAAAACCGAACAATAATTATTAACGTAATATATTTAGCTTATGAAAAAGATTTCCATTTTCTTTTGTGCACTATTCGTCGCAATAGCTGCACAAGCAGAGTCCTACACACTGGATGTATCAACGGCTGCAGACATAATGCTCCAACCTGTCAGCTATCAAACAGCCGATGAGATACACTACCAG